>JAEYVE010000035.1 GCA_023432025.1 Pseudomonadota bacterium | reverse complement strand
CCCGTCGCCGGCGGCGAAGCCATGGCGTCCAGCGCCACGAACACGGCGGGCGTGCTCTTGCGTGGCGTGGACACGGAGACGATTCGTCAGGTCATCGAGGTGCCGAGCCGTGTCGAGGTGGGGGACTTCAAGTACCTGAGCGACCCCGAGGCGCTGCGCGATTTGCCTCCCGACGCGCCCATCGGATTGAGTCCGGCCGGGGACGTGTACCTGAAGGGGCCGGACGTCGGCGCCGGGGACAAAGGCGAGGCGTATCCGGCCATCGTGCTCGGCCGCGAGCTAGCGAAGAGCTTGCACGTCTACGTGGGAGACGTGCTCACGCTGGTGTCTCCGCTCGGGGATCTCGGCCCGATGGGCCTCATGCCGCGCACGCGCAAGTTTCGGGTGGGCGGCATTTTTTACAGCGGCATGTACGAGTACGACGCGAGCCACGCGTACGTCTCGCTCCCGGAGGCGCAAAAGTTCCTCGACTTGTCGCACTTCGTGACGGCCATCGAAATCCGCGTGTCCGACGTGGAGAACGTTCAGGCGGTGACGCCCCGCGTTCGTGAGGCGCTCGGTAGAAGTGATCTGCGCGCGAGAGACTGGAAGGAGCTCAACAAGAACCTGTTCGGCGCCCTCCAGCTCGAAAAGGTGATGACCTTCGTCATTCTGTCCATCGCCATCGCTGTGGCCAGCTTCTGCATCATTTGCACCTTGCTCTTGCTCGTCACGGAAAAGAGCAAGGAAATCGCGATCCTCAAGGCCATGGGCGCCAGCGATCGCGCCGTGCTCAACGTGTTCATGGCAGAGGGCATGTTCATCGGCGGCGTAGGCACGGTCTTCGGGGTGGTGACCGGCTTCATCGCCATGCAGGGTCTAAAAACGTTCGGCGTGCGCCTGGATCCCGAGGTCTACTACGTGGACCGCTTGCCCGTGAACGTGCAACCTCTGGACTACGTGCTGGTCGCGCTGTGCGCGTTCGTCATCACGACGCTCGCTACGCTCTACCCGGCGGCGGCGGCCAGCGCGCTGCGTCCCGTGGATGGTATTCGCTACGAGTGACCGAGGGTCGCTCTCCGAGGAAAATATCGTGGCCGAAGCTCTCGTCATCATCGAAGACCTCCACAAGTCATTCGAGCACATGGGGCAAACGCTCCCCGTGCTCAAGGGCATCGACCTCAACATTTACCCGGGGCAAATTCTCTCCATCGTGGGCCCCTCGGGCGCCGGCAAGAGCACGCTCCTGCACTGCATCGGCACGCTCGATCTGCCCACCAGCGGCCGCATTCGCCTGGCCGGAGAGGAGCTGACGACGATGAACGGCTCGCGCCTCGCGGCCACGCGCAACCGAGACATCGGCTTCGTGTTTCAGTTTCATCACCTCCTGCCCGAGTTCGACGCGCTGGAGAACGTGATGATGCCCGGCCTCATTCAGGGCCGCCCGCGGCGCGAAATGGAAAAGCGCGCTCGCGCTTTGCTCGAGGAGGTCGGCCTCGGACATCGAGCGACGCACCGTCCAGGCGAGCTCAGCGGCGGTGAGCAGCAGCGCGTCGCCGTAGCGCGCGCGCTCGTGCTCGGTCCCAAGCTCCTCTTGGCGGACGAGCCCACGGGCAATCTGGACAGCTCGACCGGAGACGCGGTTCACGACCTCTTCTTCCAAATCAACCGCGAGCACGGCACGACCATCGTCGTGGTGACGCACAATCCCGGCTTCGCCGAGAGCATGCCGCGCGTCGTGCGCATGAAGGACGGCAAGGTCGAAATGGACGACGTGGGCCGAGGCGTTCGCTCGGAGCGCCCCGCCGCGGACGCGTAGTTCTCCTTGGGTTGGGGGCGGCAAAAATCGACCCCGCCCGGTGCTCCCGCACTACGCCACCGCGCTCCCCGACGGTGAGCGGTGTTAGCGGCGTTTGCGCGAACGCACGCTGTGGGGTGGCAAGTCCAAACGCAGCACCCACACGGGGCAGCCGGGGTCCGCGTCGAGCGCGCGAAGGACACCCGGATCGAGCGAAACGAGACCTTCGTCCGAGAGCGTCACCTGCGTGGGATAGGCGGTGAAGAAGGGCGGTGTAGGAAGGTCCCGTCCGACCAACGCGGGTACGGTCTTGTCGACGGCGGAAGAGTCGCCCAGCACAGCCGCGCGCCGCTCCGTGGCTCGAATGGGCAAAACATCGCGTTGATCCGCCACGAAGTGGGGGCCGCCGTCGAACGGATCGATGCGGTGCGCGTAGTGAAACCCTGCGCGCATCAGCATGCGCTCCACGCCGCGCGTTCGTTCGCCGACGCAGCCGATGACGGCTTGCGCGTCGGGCGCCAGCAGCGAGGCGTAGATGGAGCCGCTCGGAAAGAGGTCGCGAATGAAGGTTTTGTCTTCGCTCGAGAGACGATCCGCCTCGGCGTAGCTCATGTCCGTGAAGCGGCGGCCGAGCGCCTCCCAGAGGTGGCTCGTCCCATCGGGCTCGAGCGGCGGCAGGAGCTCGGCGAGCAGCTCCTCGCGGAACAAATGCGGGTGGGCGGCGATGAACAAGAAGCGAACGTACGAGACCGCGAACCCGAGCCGCTCCGGCACGCCGCGATACGCCGGGTCGACGACCAAGCCCGCGAGCTCCGTGGGGCCGTCGTAGGAGAAGCCCAGGCGGAGCACGGTGTGCGCGAAGTGCTTGTCCAGCGTGGCTGAGTACTTTTGCTCCTCCAGAACATCGAGAAAGATGTAAGGAGCGTCCCGGTTGCCCAGCTGGGCCACCAGGCTCGAGGTGCCGACGGCGCGGCCTTCCTGGTCGTCGTGAACGATGAACACGTAGCGGCGGAGCCAGGGGTCTTCGATGCGTCCGGAAAAGCTGGCGGCGCTGTGCTCGAGGAGCCGCGTCACGTAGCCCCGATCGTGCGGCAGGTTCACCGTGTTCAGGTGGCGAGCGAGCGCAAGAAGCTCCTCTAAGTCGGCCGGACCCGCCCCGCGGATGCCGTAGCGGGGGGTCGGGGCGGCCGCCGGGGGGGGTGCCGGAGTCGTCCAAGCCATGGAAATCCGTAACGTAGCACGGGCGGCTCGGAGCGGGGCGGCTCTTCAAATCGGGCACCTTGCGCCCGTAGGTTTCATGCTAAGGGAGCACCCCCGTGTCAGCATCAGATTGGTCCTTTCCGCGTGCCGAATCGCTCCCGACCTACGCGTTCGTCGCTTCCGACGCCGTGAAGGCCAAGGTGCGCGCCACCGGGGCAGACATCATCGATCTCGGCCTCGGCAACCCTGACCAACCGACGCCAGCTGCGATCGTCGATCGCCTGGCCGAGGCTGCGCGCGTGGGAGCCAATCACCGCTACCACCCGGGGCGCGGCTTGCTCGATCTGCGGCACGCCATCGCCGAGTGGTACGAGCGCCGCTACAGCACGCGCTTCGACGTCGATCAGGACGTGATGGTGACGATGGGCGCGAAGGACGGCATGACGGGCCTTTGCCTCGCCATCTTGAGCCCGGGAGACCACGTTCTGGCTCCGGACCCCTGCTACCCGATCCATCGCGGCGCTCCGACCATCGGTGGTGCCACGGTGCATTCGTACTCGGCGGGCGCGCCCGACCAAGCCAAGGCCATCGCAGAGGCCATGGCCGACGCTGAAAAGCGCGGTCAGCGCATCAAGCTCGTCATCGCCAACTACCCGCACAACCCGACGGGGCGCGTGGTCAGCCGCGACGAGCTCCGCGCGATCGTCGAGGTGGTCCGAGACTCCGGCGCGATGTTGCTGCACGACCTCGCCTACGCCGACTTGGATTTTCGCTCGCGCTACGCACCCAGCATTTTCGACTGCGGCTTGGACAAGCAGGAGGTGCAGCGTTTCGCCGTGGAGGTGTTCTCCATGTCGAAGAGCTACGACATGCCCGGCTGGCGCATCGCTTACGCGGTGGGCAGCCCCGTCATGATCAAGGCACTTTCGCACCTCAAGACGTACACGGACTACGGTACGTTCATTCCGCTGCAGTACGCGGCAGCTTGGGCGCTCCGCAACGGAGACCACATCGTGACGGGCATTCGCGACCTGTATCACCGCAGGGCGGAAGCGCTGGTGACGGGTCTCCGTTCGGTCGGGTGGGACGACGTGGCGGAGCCCAGCGGTACGATGTTCGTGTGGACCCGCATTCCTCGGGTCTACGCAGGGTTGAGCTCGTTCGACGCGACCGCCCGGCTGATCGAGGAAGCGCACGTCGCGGTCTCGCCAGGGAGCGGCTTTGGTCCTGGTGGCGAGGGCTTCGTGCGTTTTGCGCTCATCGAAGATCCGCCGCGCATCGAGGAAGCCTGTCGTCGCATCGGGCGCGTCATCGAGGGCGGAGCCGCGCGCGCTGCGGCCCGCTGAGCGATGCGCGCCGAGTAAACGCACGCTGCGCCCCGCTGAGCGTTTCGTCGCTAGCTGGAGCCGTGCGCGAGCACGGAGTGGATTTCGTCCGGAACCAGCCCGAAGCGCTCGGCGACGGCGACGAACGCCGTGTTGGCGGGCAGCTCCGTGAGAAACTGACGCGCGTACGGCGTGCCGACGAGCCCCTGCACGCGGCGCAAAAGCGGCGGGACGCCCAGCGCGATGGTGTCTCGCGCTTCGTCCAACGCGCCCTTCTCTGCGAGCGCGTCGTGGAGCGCCAAGTAGACGGGGGACTCGTTCAAGAGGCTCGGCGCGCCGCTCTGCAAGAGCTCGACGGCCTCCGTCGCCAGACGCACGGCGGCGTCGACGTTTTTGCAGATGCGCTCCGCGTCGGCCCAGGTGCCCAGCGCGACGGGCAAGAGGTCGTGGTGGCCGATTTGACGGTAGTTGCTTGCCGCCATGCGCAAGAGCGACAGCGCGCGGAGCGAGGCGCGGCGGTCCTTCGATCGTAGGAGCTCGACGCCGCGATAAAACAAAGTGCCGAGGTTCGAGCGATCGGGGGCCGTCCAAATGCCGGAGGCAGCGGCGTCCGCGTCGGCGCGCACCTCTCCGAGGTGCGCTTCGAGGCGCTTGTCGTTACCGAAGACGGCGGCCCAACCCAGGAGGTTCATCTGGGCGTGCCGCACGGCGCCCGAGCTGCCGATGGCCTCCGCCAAGGCGAGGCCGGTTTCCAGCGCGACCCGCGCCTCTTGTCGAGCGCCGATCGTCGTCAGCGCGAAGCCCAAGTTGGTGGTGAGCATGGCCTCTCGCTCCTTGAGTCCCGCGGAGCGGGCGGCGCCCGCGGCGTTGCGGCGAGCTTCGAGGGCGGACGAAAGCGCGCCGCGCGACTGACGGATGACGGCCTGGGTTTGATACGCGTCGACGGCAGCCGTCTTGATGCCGTGCTCGCGCGCGATTTCGAGGAGACGGCGTGCTTCAGCGTCCGCGCGCTCGAAGCGGCCGGCGAACGCTGCGCGCGTGGCGAGCGCGGCCGAGCAGCGCGCTACCTCTTCCGTGAGACCCAGCCGAAAAGCTTGGTCCCGAGCCTCCGCCAGACGCTCGCTCACCTCCGTCCCCGTGCCGCGCGCGTCGTCGTAGCGCGCCCGCGCGCCGAGAGCGCGCGCGGCGCTCGCTGCGTCGAACACGTTTTCTTCGAGCAAGCGCAACGCTGATTCGCGGTCGCTCGCCCGCGGGTCGAGGCGGCTCCACGCCTCGTCCAGGTAGCTCGCTCGGCGAAACGCGGTGGCCTTGTCCGAGGCAAACGACAGCGCGCGCTCGGCCATGATCACGGCGTCGTTCAGCGCGTTGGTGGCGAGCGCCCGCTGGGCGGCGCGCTCCCAGTGGGCGGACGCGACATCGCTCTTGCCGCCCAGATCGTAGTGTCCGGCGATGGTGGTGGCATCTTCGCCCATCGACGAGAGCCAATCGGCCGCCAGCGCGTGGAGAGCCCGGCGCTGTTCTTCGCCGAGCGCTTGATAGGCCACGTCGCGGACGAGCGCGTGCTTGAAGCTCCACTCGCTGGTGCCCGGGAAGCGAGAGGTGACTTGCTGCACCAGAATTTCCGAGCCGGCGAGCGCGCGCATGACGCTCTCGGGCCGCTCGATGCCGAGCGCCTCGAGCGCCGAGTCCCAGCACGTGAGCCCGAGCACGCTCAGCCTTCCTACGGCGTCGCGGCACTCCTCGTCCAAGGCGTCCAAGCTCACCTGGATGGCTGCCTCGATGGTGGGCGCTCTCGTCGGATCTCGACCGCTCGCGGCGAGGCGCGACAGCTCCTCGGCGAACAGGGGAGAGCCCGCCGCTTGCTCGGCGATGCGCTCGAGGACGTCGTCCGGCACGCTCTCGCCGAGCAACGCGGAGGCGATGCCTCGGCTGGCCCGCTTGGAGATGGGCCGCAGATCGAGGCGCACGTGGTCCCGGCCAGCGAAGCGTTGCCCGTGTTCGGCCCAGAAGCTCGGACGCACGCAGGCCAGGACGAGGAGCGGTTTGTGAGCAGCGCGGCCCAACAAGTGATCGAGCCAACCGATGCTCTCCGGATCGGCCCACTGTAAATCCTCCATCACGATGACGGCGGGGTGGTTTCGCACGACTTGGAGGACCAAGTCCGTCATGCCGAGCCAGAGCGCGTCGCGGGCTCCACGCTCGCCGAGGCCGTCCAAGATGGGCTCGTTGACCAAGAGCCTGGCCAAGAGCAGCCGACTCTCTCCGCTGAGCTCGTTGCGGGTTTCGGGGCCCAGGCGGTTTTCGATGGCGCGACGGGCTTCGTGGACGTTGGCGCCTTTGGGAAGCTCGACGATGGCGCGCAAGACGTCTGCGGCGGCGCCGAGCGGCTGGGCTCTGCCGTAGCTTTCGCTCCTCTGGAGAACGACGTGCGGCGCCTCTGCCCGCGTCGAGACGCGGGCCAGCGTTTCTCGCCGCAGGCGGCTCTTACCGATGCCCGGCGGACCGGTCACCGTGAGCAGGATGGGCGTGCGGTCCTCCAAGGCTCGGTCGTAGGCGCCCAGCACTTGCGCCGTTTCCGGCTCTCTTCCGAAGAACGGCGCGCCGCCCACGCGATCGGCGCCTCCGCCGCGCACCTGCTCGCCCAAGATCGCCGCTCCGTCGTCCCGCACGCGAAACTCGTAGCGCCCGCGCCCGAGCTCGCTCGTCGTCGCGTCCACGAGCACGGTGCCGCTCGCCGCGTCGCGCGCCAACGCGGAAGCGCGGTCGACGACCTCACCGAGCGGCAAGGGCACCCCGCTGTCGTGTCCGTTTTCCACGCGAGCGCGACCGCTGGCGACGCCCACTCGCGCGCCCGCGAGCGCCAGGCGTCGCCCGAGGTCCAGCGCGGTGGCGGCTTCGTTGCCTACGGCTCGCTTTGCGCCGAGATGCGCGACGAGCGCGTCCGTGCCGAGCGGTACCGGCGCCGCACCGCGGGCGGCGAGCTGCTCGAGTGCGCGCTCGCGCGACGACGCAGTTCCGAACTGCAAGGCGACGAGCGTGGTCACGAGGCGGGAAGCGCTGCTGCCCAGCCGCGAGGGAGCCTCGGTGGGGTTCCACGTGGTGCGCTGGCAGTCGTCCATCGTCTCCTGGAGCAGCGCCTCGACCTCGAGCGCGTTTTTTGGTCTCCGCTCGGGATCGATGGAGAGGAGGCGACGAATGAGCTCGTCGAGCGATGGCGGGGTCTCGCGGCGGAGCTCGCTCAGCCGCGGCGGTTCGGTCGTGACCAAGCGCGCCAACATGGCGATCACGGTTGGCCCCTGGTGCGGCGGGCGCCCTGCGACGAGCTCGAAGAGCGTGGCCCCGAGCGAGAACAAGTCGGCGCGCTCGTCGATGGGAAGGCCGCGGGCCTGCTCGGGCGCCATGTACGCCGGCGTGCCGACGATGTCGCCTGCGCGTGTGCTGCGGAGATCCTTGCGAGCGGCGACGCCGAAGTCGACGAGCACGGGTCGGGCTCCGAGAGGCTCGAACGATTCATCCGTCGTCGCGACGCTCCGGAGGAGAATGTTGGCGGGCTTCACGTCTCGGTGCACGATCCCCGCGGCGTGTAGAGCTGCGAGGGCCTGCGCGACGAGCGCGCCCAGACAAACGATTTCCGGCAGGGTTAGGGGGCACCTGCGTTGGCGGCTCCCCAGGTCCTCTCCTTCGAGCCACTCCATGGCAACGTAGGGGAGCCCCGTGTCCTCGATGAGCCCGGAGTCGACGATGCGCACGATGCCGGGGTGATCGAGCCCTTTCAGGACCTCTCCCTCACGCTTCAGCCGCTCCTCGTCTTCGGGCGCGACGCCGGCTTCGGAGGCGATGATTTTCAGCGCGACGTGCTGCTCCGTCGCCCTGTCCCAGGCGCGGTACACCACACCGACCGCCCCGCGCCCCACCTCGCGCTCGAAACGTTCGAGGCTCAGTCGTGTCTGGAACGCGGCGCCCGGCGTTGTCTTCGACGACGTTCGGCGACGGCCACGGGGGGAGGCGGAGCGCTCGGCTCGATCGGGCGCTGCCCGGCCGCCAAGAGATCGTCCAAGGTAACCTGGGGGCCACTAGCGCCCGTGACGGCGCGGCCGAGCAACGCTCGGAGCTCGAGCTCGTTTCCGGGCCACGCATGC
>JAEYVE010000304.1 GCA_023432025.1 Pseudomonadota bacterium | reverse complement strand
CGAGTACGCGGACCGCGCCGCCAAGCTCGTCGCGGCGCGACAGCTGGCGGTGCTCTTGGTGGAGGCTCACCAAAAGCCCGAGCGGCTGGACGTGCTGGAGAAGCTCGCCGCGCTCGAGGAAGAGGTGGAGGAAGCCCGCACGATCCTGGGTGAGGCCGCGGCTCTCGCCACGGAGCTCGGAGACGGTGAGCGCGCGCTCAAGCTGTGGCAGCTGTGCTTGGACGCGAACGCGACCGACTTGGAGGCTCTCTCGGCGCGCGTCGTGCTTCTGGAGCGGAGCGAGCGCTGGGACGAGCTGGTGGCGGACCTTCACCGCCGGGCGCTTTGCGCGCCCACGGCCGAAGAGCAGCGAGCGGATCTCGTGTGGATTGCCGCGTTGAACGAGGTGCGCCAGGAGAACCTGGCGGCGGCCATCGACACCTGGCTCCTCGTCGAAAAACGCTTCGGTCGCAACCGTCAGACGCTCGATGCGCTGGTCGGCTTGTCGGGCTTGGCCGAGCGCTACGAGGACGTGGTCGCGCTCTTGAAGGACTCGCTCGAGGTCGAGCAGGACGAGGCGCGCCGCGTCGCGCAGCTGGGTCTTCTGGGGGACACGTTGCGGCTGCGCCGCGCCGAGCCCGAAGAGGCCATCGGTTGCTACGAGCAAGCGCTCGCGCTGAGCCCCACTCACGAGGTGTCTCGTGCAGGCTTGCGCGCCCTCGTCGCAGACGAAACGCACGCCGCGCTCGCAGTCGAGACTTTGGCGGTGGCCCTGACGGCTTCGGACGAATGGGCGGCGCTGCTCGACCTCGTCGAGACGAGGCTCGCCGTCGCCACGAACGACGCAAAGAAGCGCGACGTGCTCCTCGAGGCCGCGCGCATCCACGAGACGCGGGCCTCCGACTGGCCGAGCGCGCTCGGCGTCGTGCAGCGCGCCTTCGCGCTCGACCCAGTGCCGAGCATCGAGCTCGAGCTCATTCGTACGGCGCAGCACGCGGGGAACTTCGCGGGGGCTGTCGAGGGTTATCGCAGCGCCGCCGCGCGTCTCACGTCGGGGCCGCGCCTCACCGAGCTGCTCCTGGCTCAGGGCAGCATCGAAGAGCAGCAACTCGGCCGCCTCGACGATGCCCTCGTGTCGTACCGGCGCGTGCTCGAGCTCATGCCGACGCACGCGGCTGCCGTTCGCGCGACGCTGCGGGTGGCCGCGCCCATCGGACGCGCGGAAGAGCTCGCGTGGGGCTTCGTGGAGCACTGTCGCGCCGTCGACGCGGTGCCCGAAGAGCTGACGAGCTACCTGGAGGGGCTGGTCGCGGACGACGCTTGGGACCGGGTGGCGGACGCCTTCGCCGATCGCATTGCTTCCCACGAGGGGCTCGGCGAGCGCGTCGCCCACGATCTGAAGAAGCTCTTGGCCATCTGGCATCGCGACAAACGCGGCGACGCGGACTCTGCGGAGTTCGTGCTGCGTAGGGCGGTCAAGGACTACCCGGACGTCTCGACCTTGCGCATCTTGGCGGAACTGCAGCGCCGCGCGCCGGGGCGGCCCCTGGTCTTGACCTTGGTGGCCATCGCAGACCACGCGGATCACGATCTCGCCTCGCTGCGTGAAGCGGCGGACGTCGCCTTGCACGTCGTGAAGGACGTTGGCCTTGCGACGCCCATTTTGGAGCGCGCGTTGGAGCACGGCTCGGCGCGCTTCCGCGCCGAGGCGGAGAGCGAGGACGTTGACGCCGCCCGCTCCGGGCTCGCTGCGTCCGTCAGCGCCTGGGCGCTCGGGCAACTCGTGCGTGATGCTCTGGAGAGCGGCGCGCGCGCTCGCGCGCTCACGCTCCTCATCGAAGGCTCCACGCTGCCTCTCGCGGAAGACGACGCGCTGGCGCTTCGCTTCAGCGCCGCAGAAATCGCCGCTGCCCACCCCGACGACGGGCGCGCGGTGGAGCTGTGCCAGGGCATTCTCGCGATCCGACCGAACCACGCGAGCGCCATTGCGCTCTTGAGCTCGCTCTACGAAAGGGCGGGGGAGCTGGATCGTCTGCTCGAGCTTCGGCGACGCGAGCTCGCGCTCGAGCCGCCCCTCGAGCGACGCCTCACGCTGCGGCTCGATATCGCGGCCGTGGTGGGCGACCTGGGTCTCCCGGCAGACGAACGGATTACCGCGCTCCAAGGCAACCTGGCGGAGCAGCCGGGACACGCCGAGTCCGTGCAGGCGCTAGCGCAGGTGCTCACCGGCCTCGAGCGCTACGCCGAGCTCGCCCAGGTGTTGGGTGAGCAGGCGGACGCGGTGGCGCGCGCCGGTGAGGCGACGCGCGCGGCAGCGCTCTGGGCGCGGGCCGGCTACGTGGCGGAAGAGCGCCTGGCAGACGTGGAGCGCGCGCTCGCGGCGTTCCGCAGCTCGGTCAAGCTCGATCCTCAGGTCAGCGTGCTCGACCGCTTGGCGCACATCTGCGAAGGCCGCGGCGAGCACGCGGCGGCGGCCGGGTGGCTCGAGCAGCGCCTGGCGTTGACGCCGACAAGCGACGTTCTGGCGCGCCGTACCACGCTCTCTGCGCTGGCGACGGCCTTGATTGGCGCCGACGACGAACCGAGGGCGCGTCGCTTCTTGGAGCAAGGGATCGCCGAAGACCCGGGCGCCGACGAAGCGCGAAGGCAGCTCGCGCAACTGTATCGCGACGCGGAAGACTGGTCGCTTTTGGCGCCCCTTCAAGCCAGCGGCGTGGATCACGCACCAAACGACGAGGTGCGGGTGGAGTACCTGCGCTCGGCCGCCCTCGTCGAATGGCGACGCCTGGGCAACCTGGAGGCAGCCATTCCGCTCCTCGAGCGCGCCGTGCGCATCGCGTCCGGCGATCAGGCGTTGCGCTTGATGCTCGCCGACGGCCTGCGTCTCGCGGGGCGCTTCGACGAGTCGCGCGCGCTGTTGCTCGCCCTCCTGGAAGAGTTCGGAAGGCGGCGCACGAAGGAGCGCGCGGCGGTTCACCACCACCTGGCCAAGATCGCGCTGGCCACCGGAGAGCTGGAGCAAGCGCTGGAGCAAGCCGAGGAAGCCTCGAAGATTGAGCGCACGGATCCCGCCATTCTCATGTTGCTGGCGCAGGTCGCGCGTCAGCGCGGCCAGCTCGACCGCGCCGAGCAAGCCTATCGAACGCTCCTGCTCATCGTGAGCCGCCGCGCACCCCAGCCGGCGGCGCAGAACGCCGAGGAGCACGGAGACGCTGTCGGGGAGAGCACGATTTTGTTCGAGCTTTACGGCATCGCGCGGGACAAGGCGGAGACCGATCGCGCCCAGGACTTGCTGGATTCGGCGCTCGAGGTCGCCACGCGCAGCCCGCACGAGGCTTCCTTGCTCGAGGAGGCGTTGCGGAGCGCCGGGCAGTCGGAGCTACTCTTGCTTGCCCTCGACCAGCGCCTCGCTCTCACCACCGAGGGCGTCGTCGCCGCTCAAATCTTGATGACCAAGGCGCAGGTGCTCGCAAAGAACGGGCGCCTGGAGGAGGCGCTCGACGTGCGTCTCCTGGCCATCGAAAAGACGCCCGGCGACGGGCGCCTCGTGGACTCGACCAAGAAGCTGGCCGACGAGCTCGGGCAGTCGGACCGCTTGACCGAACATCTCTCCCGCCTTGCCGGGGAGCTCGGCGCAGCAGACGCCAAAGTCGCGGCCGAGCTTTGGCTTCGGTTGGGCGGCTACGCCGAGACGGACGCCGACGACGTCGAGCGCGCCGCGACGCTCTACGAGCTGGCGCAGGAAACGGGGCACAAGCCACTGCAGACGTTCGCCGCGCTCGCGCGCGTGCTCGGTGCGCTCGGCGACACGGTACGCATGCGACGTGCGCTGGAACGCTTCGTCACCGCCGAGGGAGCTCAAGCCAACCCCGAAGCTCTCGTCAGCGCGCTCCTCGAGCTCGGGGGCGTCGAGCTCGAGGAGGGGAGCCACGAGAGCGCTGCGGCGCATTTGGAACAGGCTCTCGCGCGCGGCGCGCGCGAGCCGCAACTTCTCGAGTTGGTGCTGCCGGTCGTGCGCGCGGGGGTCCGTTCCGCGCAGCTGGTGCGGCTCCTGAGCCGTGTTGCGCACGCTGGGGACGCTCCGACGTTGCTTTGGGCGCTGACGCTCGCCGCCGAGCTGGACGACGCTTCGGTCGAGCTGATCGAGCGCGCGACGGGGCTCGCGCGTGAGCTCGGCGACTCGGCGCGCCGCAAGGCGCTGCTCGAGCGACTCATCGGAGTCGCGCGGGAGCGGGGCGAGCTGGGCCGCGTCCGTTGGGCGCTCGTGGAGCTGTCCGAGAGTGAGCAGAGCGCCGGCATGTACTCACGCGCCGCGGAGCTGCTGCGCGAAGCCATCGATTTGGACGACGGCGTCGAGCTCGAGCGTGATGGAGAAACGTACCTGTTGGAGCTTCGTTATGCGGAGCTCGCAGACGGGCCCTCGAACGACGCCGTTCGAGCCGCTCGCTCGTACGAGCGCCTCTTGGCGGCGTCGCCGAGCGACTCGCGCGTCTGGCGCGCGCTCTTGGGCGTGTATCGACGAGCGGGTCGCAGAAAAGAGCAGGCAGCGCTCGTCGAGCAGGTGAAGGCGCACGTCACGGAGCCCGAGGAGCTGGCCCTGCTGCGCATGGAAAGCGTGCGCCTCATGCTCGCGGCAGGAGATCTGGAGAGCGCCGAGTTCGAGCTGCGCGCCGCCATCGACGAGCGCACCGACAACGAGGAAGCACAAACGCTGCTCGCCGAGCTCTTGGAGCAGGCAGATCGCACGGAGGAGCTCCGCGACCTGTTGGAGGCGCTGTACGAGCGTGCCCGTAGGCGCGGCGACCCCAAGGAAATCGGCCGCAGCGCGCTGCGCTTGGCCGGGCTCGTGGCTCGGACCGATCGACGCGAGGCCATCGGGGTGCTCGTGTCGTCGTCGTCGTGGACCTCTCGGGATCGCGAGGTTCAGGCCACTCTGCTCGCCCTCTACACGCCCGACGACGAAGCGTCCGACCGAGCCGACGTGATGGAAAACCTCCTCGCCCTCGAACAGGGCCCGGTGGCGGCGCGCCTTTGCCTGGAGCTCGGCGCGCTCCGCGCCGAGCTCGGCGACGATTACGGCGTCGGGCGAGCGCTCGAGGCAGGTTTTGCGGCTTGCCCCGAGAACGAAGAAATCGGCGCACGCCTGCGCGATTGGCTGCGGGCTCAGGAGGACTTCTCCCGTTTGGCAGAGGTGCTCATCTTCGAGGCAGAGCACACCTCCGACGTGGCGGCTGCCCTCGCCAAGCTGGACGAGGCGGCCAGGATTTACGACGGTCACCTCGGCGACGCGGTGCAAGCCGCGGAAACACTGGCGCGAGCGCTGAAGCGCGTCCCTGGGGACGCAGCCCTGCTCGGCCGCATGGTGGATGCGCTCATCGCCGTAGGCGAAACGGAGCGGGCTCTCACCGAAATCGGCAAGGCCATCGAGAACGCTCCCGAAAGCGCGCGCGCCGGCTTGCTCAGGGTCCGCGGCGGACTGCGCGTTCGCGAGTTCCCGGAGTCACCCGAGGCTTTGGAGGCGGCCGTCGCCGATCTTCAACAAGCCGTGCTGCTCTCGAGCAGCGAAAGCTTGGAAATCCGCGGCGAGCTGTCGCTGCTCTTGGATCACTTGCGCGGCCTGTATCACGAGGTCGGAGACGACGGCGGCGAGCGCGGCGTGGTGCTTCGTCAGGCGTCCCTCCTGCCGAAGCTCGGTGATTCGTTCCAGGTTCTGGAAACGCTGGCGAGCTGGCTCCGGGAGCACCCGGTGGACACCGACGTGGCCGAGCGGCTCGGCGAGCTCGCGACGCGTATGGAGGACCACGGAACGGCCGCTTTCGCCTACGCGCGGCTCTTGGACGCAAGCGAAGGAAACGCGCGCCGCGAGGCCGCGCTGCGTTTTGCGGACGCCGCCGAGAACGCCGGCACGGCCATGGTGGCGCGGAGCGCCCTCGAAGCTTTGCAGCGCGAAGACCCGACGGACGAAGAGATCCGTCGCCGCCTTCGTCAAATGTACGAGGTGGCGGGAGCCTACGCGGAGCTGGGAGAAATTCTCCACGATCAGGCGCAGCAAGCGACCGACCCCGACGAGCAATTCCGCCTGTATTGTGAGGCAGGGGAGCTGTTCCTGAAGGCCGAGGTCGGCGGCGCAGCTTGCGAAATCTTCCAGCGTGCCCTCGAGCTGCGCCCTGACGCCTACGGCGTCGTTTCGCTGCTCGGGGACGCTTACCTGGCTCAAGGCGACGTGGAGTCGGCCACAGGCGTGCTGGAGCAGGCCGTCGAGGCGCACGGCAAGCGGCGCACGCTCGAGCTCAGCCAGCTTCAACACGGCCTTGCGCGCGTCGCTCGGGCGCGAGGAGACGAGGCTCAAGTCGTCGCTTGGCTCGAGGCGGCGCTGCTGACGGACCGTCAAAATGGCGCAGCTGCGTCCGACTTGGCGGCGTTCGCGCAGGAGCGCGGAATGTACGACACGGCCATCAAGGCGCTGCAGCTGGTCACCTTGTTGAAGACGCCGGGCCCCATGAGCCGCGCAGAGGCGTACCTGCGACAAGCCATCATCGCGAGTCAGCAGGGCGATCCGAAGAAGGCGGCGCTCTTGGCGCGGCGGGCGACCGCCGCAGAGCCCGACTACGCGGAAGCTCACGATTTCTTGGCGCAGCTCGGCGTGTAAAGAGGAGCCCGTCCTCGCTTGCGAGCGCGGACGGGCTTCGCCGAGCGTATCCGTCCGCCGGCGCGACGCGACTCTTCGCCGAGCCGTATGCGGCCGCCGCCACGACGCGACTCTTCGCCGAGCCGTACGCGCCCGCAAACGCGACGGCCGAGCGCTACGCCGTGTCGGAAACGGTGAGTCGTCGACGCGAACACGACGCGACGCGACGCCTTGCAGAGTCGTACTCCGCGTCTGGCGGACGCGGCGCGATGCGGGCCTCAGCGCTTTTCGATGGCGCGCGCCGTTTGGTGCGCCGCGCTTGCGCGCGCCTCGGCTTCCCGACGCTCCGCCCCTTCTAGCTTCCGTGAGGCGCTCATGTAGCGCGCGTGGAGGGCCTGCCAGTACGCGGCGTCCCCGGGCGGCGCCACGAGCTCCCGCAGGTACGCTGCGTTGAACGCCGCGGCGCCCGCCCAAGGGCTCGAGCTCGCCGCCACGTCATCGAGCGCCTCCAAGTTCCCCAGCGCGTCCGCGAAGCGGGGGCCGCGCGAAATGAGCTCTGCGGCGTTTCGTGGGCCAGCCACCAGCGCCGTGGCGAGCGCACGCAAAAACACACCTTCGGGGTCTTTGCGGCCTGCGCTGAGGCGCTCGGCCGCAGCAAAGTCCTCTGCGCGGAAGTAGGTGCGTCCGAGATCGAGCTTGGCGCGGATGAGGAGCAGCTCCGTCCGTTCACCTGGCCGAGCTGCGACAAGGGCCTGTTGAAGTCCGTGTGAGGGACCCTGCTCGAGCGCTGCGCGCAGGCGCCGCGCTTCGGCTTCGTCCCCGCTTGCGCTGCCCTCCGGCACCACGAGCGGCGCGTAGTATGTGGGTACCCTGGCGAGCAGCGACACCGCCGTGTCTTCGGCTGCGTCATTCGCGGCGGATGGCAGCGCCAGGGGAGGGAGCGGGGGAAGCAAGAGCGCGTCGAGAGCGCTAACGCGCTGCGCGCCGTAGACACGGGCAAGCAGCTCGCGTGCCGCAGTCAGGCGAGGCGAACGCAGCACGCCGACGCGCGCGAGCTGGGCAAGTCCGACCAGCGCCGCGTCGCGGCCGCGTGTCTTGCGAGGCTCGAGAGCTTCGTCGAGGCTTGCGTAGTAGGTGTCTCGGAGCTCGGCGTCCGCGGCCATTTCCGCCGGAATGGGAACGGCGCGTGCAATCTCCACGAAGCGCATGTCCGCCATGCCAGCCTCCACGGCAATGACGCCCTGCGCGTAGCCCCGTAAGCTGGCTCCGGCGCTCGAAAGATCGCGAATCGCGTCCGCTTGGCGCGAAATCCACGGGAAGAGCCGTTGCCGGAAGTACTCGTCCAGCGCGGACTTCTCGCGCGACGCCGGCGCTGCTGGCGGCTGAACGGCGAGGCGGCTCAGGCGGCCCGCGAGCCCCAAGGCGAGCAGAACTTCGCTCATTTCGCGATCGGGACGGGCCCCCGCGCCGCCGAGCGCGCTCGCGACGACGACGTCCCCGCAGGCTGAGGGCGCGAGCTCGGCGCGAAGCGCGCGGACGAGCCCGCTAGGCCACTTTGCACATGCCTCGAGCGCCGAGAGCGCTCCGTCTCGTTCGTGGGGCGGCGCGCCGAGCGCGCTCGCCAGCGCGCTCGGCGTACACGAAGGCGTACTCGACGCCTCGACTCTCACGAAGGCATCACACTCGGGTCCCGGCCCCGGTACGGCTTCGGGCGCCGCCGGAAGGCTCCAAGCCTGCTCGGGGACGGTGGCCTTTTGCTCGGGCGCGCGCTCGTTCGCGCCCAAAGGAGGTGCCGCCGGCCCGGAGCTCGGCGCGGATGCGCAGCCCCAGGTCAGCGCGACGAAAAGCGCGCAGCCGAGGACGCCCGCTCGGTTTCCACGCCGAGCGTCCTCGGCCTTTCGCGACCTGCACCGGTGCTCGAACGAAGTCACTTGGCGGCTGGCGTGGGGGCGGCCGGCGTGGGGGCGGCCGGCGTGGGGGCGGCCGGCGAGGCAGGCTTCGGCGCGGGCGGGATCGGCTTGGGACCCGGGCCGCCCGGGCGCGGTCCGCCGGGATGCGCGCCGCTCGCGCCGGCTTTGGGCTCGCGAATGGACACGAGCTCGATGTCGAACACGAGCATGC
>JAEYVE010000301.1 GCA_023432025.1 Pseudomonadota bacterium | reverse complement strand
GCTTCAAGGAGTGCGCCCGATGGGCGCTCTCCTCGGCGCGTTCCGCGCGAGTGGTCGTGGTGTCTTGGTGGCCACGCAGAGTTTTTGGGAGGGCGTCGACGTGCCGGGTTCGGCGCTGCGGCTCGTGGTGCTCGAAAAGGTGCCATTTGCGGTGCCGACGGATCCGGTCGTTCAGGCGCGCGGGCAGGCGCTCGAAGCGCAAGGAAAGAGCGCCTTCGCGCACCTCATGGTGCCGGAGGCAGCCATCGCGTTGAAGCAAGGCTTTGGCCGGCTCATTCGCCGTCAAGACGACGTCGGAGTGGTGGCGCTGCTCGACGAGCGCATCCACACGAAGGGGTACGGCAAGCGTCTCCTGGCGGCGCTGCCTCCCGCGGTGCGCACCGACGACATCGAGGCGGTGCGACGCGCGACGGCGCGCTGGGGCGCGCGGGGCGGCGAGGCGCGCTGAGCAGTGAGGCGGCGCGCTGTGAGAGCGCCGAGCTGGGCGCGCGCGTGTTGGGCGCGCGGGGGCGCGCTGAGCGGCGACACGCGCTGGGTGAGCAGTGAGGCGGTCTACGATGCGCTGAGCAGTGAGGCGGCGCGCTGAGCGTCGAGCGGCGGCGCGCGCGTGTTGGGCGCGCTGGGTGAGCGGAGCGGCGGTCTACGATGCACTGCGCGGTGAGGCGGCGCGCTGAGCGTCGAGCGGCGGCGCGGCCGTGTTGGGCGCGCTGGGGTGCGCGGAGCGGCGACGCGCTGAGCGGCGACACGCGCTGGGTGAGCAGTGAGGCGGTCTACGATGCGCTGAGCGGCGAGGCGGCGCGCTGAGCGTCGAGCGGCGGCGGCGCGCTGGGTGAGCGGAGCGACGGGCTACGGCGTGCGGCGATACGCGGAGCCCGCTTGGGGCCCGCAGGGGCCCGCGCCGAAGCGGCGCGGGCCGGCGGCTCTTGACGTTACGGGGGTTCGACCACGCGCTCAGGCCACGCTGCGCTTGGCCTTGCTTCCCGACTTGGCTTTCGGTGGGGCGCCAGCCGCGCTGGCGATCGCCTTGGTGGGCACAGGTGCCCTTGCGGGTTTGCCGGGTGCGTTTGCAGGTTTGCTGGGCGCCTTGGTGGGCTTGCCGCTGGCCTTTGCAGCCTTGGCGGCGGGAGCGGCTTGGGGCGAGGAGCTCGGCTTTTTGACGGGCGGAGCTTTGGTCGGTTTGGCGGGCGTCTTGGCTACGGGCGCCGTCTTGCTCGACTTCGCCGGGGATGCCGTCTTGACGGCGGGTGGGGCCTTCCTCGCTTTTGCGGTCGCCTTGGTCGGTTTGCCCGGAGCCTTTGCGGGCGCCTTGGCCGGTTTGCCTGGGGCTTTTGCGGGCGCCTTGGTCGGTTTGCTTGGGGCCTTTGCGGGCGCCTTGGCCGGTTTGCCTGGAGCCTTTGCTGGCGCCTTGGCTTTCGGCGAGGTGCTCTTCGCGGGGGGCTTCGTCTTGGCGGCAGTCGGCGCGGATTTCTTGATGGCCTTGGTCTCTACTGTGAGCTGTTTGGTAGCTCGCGCTGCTCCGGCTTTTCCGGCGGGTGAGGCGGCTCCTTTCGCCTTGCCACGCGCTGCGGTCTTGGGCTCCGCCTTGGCAGACGGTTTGGACGCGGCCTTCTTGGGTTCGGTGGGTTTCTTGGCGCTCGCTTTGGCGTCCGCCTTCTTGCGGGGAGCTGCGGTGACCTTCTTGGCGTCCGATGCGCCCGCGGACTTGGCTTTCGAGGCGACGGGCTTCTTCGTCGTGGTCTTCTCGGCGATGGCTTTCTTCGCCGACTCCAGCTTGGAGGGGGCCTTGGGCGCGGTCGCGCGGTCGGCCTTTGCGGGCTTCGCTTTCGCGCCGGATGCTTGGGCTGGGGCCTTTGCTTCCGCCGGCTTTTCGGGCGCTTCCGTGCTGTCGACGGGTGCGTCCTCTGCGCCCTCCGCCTTCACTCGGCGCTGGGACTTGGGCTTCTTGCTGCTCTTCGTTTCGGTTGCAGCCTGCGGCTCCGGGCGACCCACCGCGCCCGCCTTGCGCTCCTCGAGCGTGGCCTGCACGAGCTCGGTGAGCTTCTGAAACTGAAACGGCTTGTCCAAGTAGTGGTCCGCGCCGTAGAGCGGAGATGTGAGCTCATTGAGAGTTTCTCCGATGCCCGTGAGCATCACGATGCCCGTGTGAGCGAGCGACACCGCTTCGCGAATCTTGCGGCACACTTCCCACCCGCTCATGCCGGGCATCATCACGTCGAGCACGACGAGATCGGGTAGCTCACGACACGCCTTGTCCCACGCGTCGTCGCCGTCGCTCGCTTCGATCACGCGGTACCCCTTGCCGCGCAGGTGGCTGGCGACGAGCGCCAGCGTGCTTGGTTCGTCGTCCGCAACCAGGATAAGGGCCATGTCGTTCGTCGCCATCGAGGCCTATTGACGCTGGCTCTGCCTCATCGGTCAAGCCGCGAAATGTGGGCTCTCTGGCGTTCTGCCTGCGCGAAGCCGAAGCGCGAGATAGACTCGGAGGTCGTGAGCTCGCGTCCCGTCACCACCCCCGCCGCGGTCGGTTCGACCGCGATCGGTTCACCGAACGGCTCACCCGAGGGGGCACCCGGCGGAGGCCGCGCGGACACGCCGTCGCTCGAGCTCGTGAAACGAGCGGCGCGGCGCGCTTCCACGAGGCTGTTTCTGAACCGCTTCGCTGAACGTTTCGTCGCCGCGAGCCCCTACCCTTTGCTCGCGTCGGTCGGAGCGCTCGCATTCGTGAAGGTCGCGGCGCCCGAGCCGCGGGTGGTCGCCTGGCTGGGTGCCTTCGTCGTGGGAGGTTTTCTTGCGGTGACCGCGCTGTCGTGGTCGCGCGCACGAAAGCACGCGCGCCCCTACGAAGGGGCGCTTGCCTTGGACCGCCACCACGCTCTGGAAGATCGCCTGACGACGGCGCTCGAGTTCGAAGCCGTCGAACCGCCTGCGGACGCACGGAGCGCTGCGCTCACTCGGCTGGCCGTGACGGATGCGTTGGAGCACCTGCCGAAGCTCGACCCGGTTGGCGCGGTGCCTCTTCAATCACCCCGCGGCTCGCGAGCGGCGTGGGTGTTGGCCGCCGGGCTGGGAGCGCTGGCGCTCGTGGAGGTGCGCCAGCGGGAACCGGTGGTCGTGGCCCCGCCACCGCCGGTCCAAACCACACTCCTCCTCGAGGACGACGTGGAGCTGCTCCGAGAAATGGCGCGCGAGCTGGTGCCGGAAACGACGACACCCGAGGCCCAGGCCGCCGTGCAGCGCTTCAACCAACTCGTGGAGGACGTCGCCGCGCGTCGTCTGGATCGCGAGGAGGCTTTCCGTCGCATCGAGGCGCTGGAACGTGCGCTTTCCGGTTCGGCTCTCGAAGCGGAGGCGCTCGAGGAAGGCCTGCGCGAGATGGCGCGCGAGCTCCAGCGCTCCTCGCTCAGCCGACCGGCGGCACAAGCGCTGGAAGAGGCTCGGCTGGGAGACGCCAAGCAAGCGCTTCGTGAGCTGGCCGAGCGGCTGAAGCAGAAGAGCGCCCCACCCAGCCGCGCCGAGCTGGACGAGCTCCGCAAGTCACTGGAGCGCGCGAGTCAGGAAAGTAAGAAGCAACAGCAAGCGACGGAGGCCGAGCGCGCCTCCTTGGAGGCCGAGCGCAAGCGTCTTCTCGAAAAGAAGGCGGCCAACACCGCCACGCCCGCAGAGCAGGAGCAGCTGGCACGAACCGAACGTCGGCTGGAGCAGCTGGGGCGCCGCCAGAAAAGACAGGAGCAGGCAGCGGCCGAGCTGAGTGAGTTGGACAAGCAGCTGGCAGAGGCAGCCCGCGAGCTGATGAAGGAGCAGGGGCGCTCGTCGGAGTTCATGGAGCAGAGCGCACAGGCCTTGGAAAAGCTCGAGCAAAAGCAGCAGAGCAAGAAAGAGAAAGAAGAGCTCTTGAAGCGCTTGCGCGAAATGCGCGACCTCTTGCGTCAACAAAAGGCGCAAGGCGGAGGGCAAGACCAAGACTACGCCGAGCGCCTGCAGCGGCTCCGCGAGCGCGCGCGGGGCGGCAAACCCGGCAGTAAGGGCGAGGGCAAACCAGGAGGTCAGCCCGGGGGCGCACGGCCCAGCCCGGCAGGGCAAGGTGTGGCGCTCGGAGCGGACGGCAAGCCCCTACCGATGGCGGGCAGCGGCCAAGCGCCGGGCGAGGGCGCTGGAAAGCAGCCAGGCACGGGGCGTGCCCCGGGCGATGCACACGACCCCTCGGTGGCTGGCGAGCAGCCGAGCGCGGCGGCGAGCGAAACCCAAGACGTAGCGGCCGTCGCAGCGGACACGGGGCAGGGTACGGCTTCGAGCGAGTCCATCTACGGCGCCGCGGAGCGCGGCTTTTCGAGTCCGGACTACAAACGCATCTATACGGATTACAAGACGGTGGCGGAGGACGTCATCGAGCGGGAATCGGTTCCTCCCGGCTATCGGTTCTACGTGCGTAGGTACTTTCAGTTGATCCGACCGCGCGAGTAGCGCGCCGGCGCGCTCGAACAGTCGTCCGTGTTTCGCGCCCCTGTCCGAGTCGGGGGCTCCGGCGGGTGGTGGAGCTGGCCGATCGGTGAGCGAGCGAGCAGAGTGGAGCCGGAAAGAACGAGCGAACGATGAGCGAAACGCAGATCGCAAAGGCCGAGGTCGAGAGCTTCCAGCAGAAGGTCGGAACCCTACGCGAGACCATTTCTCAGGTGATCGTGGGTCACCGGGACGTGGTGGACGGGGTGCTCGCTTGCATGTTGGCGGGCTCTCACGCGCTGCTCGAGGGCGTGCCCGGCTTGGGCAAAACCCTCTTGGTGCGCACCTTGGCGCAGGCAGTCAGCCTCGAGTTTTCGCGCATCCAGTTCACGCCGGACCTCATGCCCGCCGACATCATCGGCACCACGGTCGTGGAGGAAGGAACGCGCGGCGCCGAGCGCTTCGAGTTTCGCAAGGGCCCGGTGTTTTCGCAGATTGTCTTGGCGGACGAAATCAACCGCGCCACGCCGAAAACCCAGAGCGCGCTCCTGGAGGCCATGCAGGAGCACCGCGTCACGGTGGGGCGTACCACGTACGAGCTCGAGGAGCCGTACTTCGTGCTCGCTACCCAAAACCCTCTGGAAATGGAGGGCACGTATCCGCTGCCCGAGGCTCAGCTCGACCGCTTCTTCTTCAAGCTGCAGGTGCCGTTCCCCACGCGGGAGGAGCTGCACCTCATCATCGACCGCACCACGACCGAGCACAGCGGCTCCGTCGAGCCGGTCCTCACCGGCCAAGAAGTGGTGGCGCTTCAGCGCACGGTGCGCGCGGTGCCGGTGCCGCGTCACGTTCAGGACTACGCGGTGCGCTTGCTGCTGGCGACGCACCCCACGCCGGACGCCAGCGAGAAGGTGCGTCGTTTCGTCTCGACCGGCGCTTCGCCGCGCGGCGCCCAGGCGTTGCTCTTGGGCTCCAAAATTCGAGCGCTCCTCGCCGGGCGCTTCGCGCCCAGCTTGGACGACGTGCGCGCGGTGGCGGCCCCCGCGCTGCGGCATCGGGTGCTCTTGAACTTCGAGGGTGAGGCGGAGTCGGTCACCACGGACGCCGTCATCGCCGAGATTTTGGCGGACCTGCCGGAGACGGTCGCCTGAGGGTGCTCTTCGGAAGAGGTACGCGGTGAGTTTTTGGGACACGTTGTTGGGGCGCGCGCACGCTCGGCGTGGAGGCAAGCCGGGTGAAGCCGCCGAGCGGCGCGCCTCGCGTGCGCGGCTCGCTTCTCGGGCGGAGCAGGAGCTGTTCGACGACGAATTCTTGAAGCGCCTCGAGTCCCTCGCCATCGTCAGTCGACGCATCGCCGCGGGGCGACAGCGCGCCGACCGGCGCAGCAAGAAGCGCGGCAGCGGCGTGGAGTTCGCAGACCATCGCACGTACGTGGCGGGGGACGACATTCGTCACCTCGACCTCGGCGTATACCAGCGCCTCGGCAAGCTCCTGATTCGCCTCTACGAGGAAGAGGAGGACCTGAGCATCTACTTCATCCTCGACTGCTCGGCGTCCATGGGCTTCGGGGACCAGCGAAAGTTCGATCAGGCGCGCCGCGTGGCGGCCGCCTTGGCTTACGTCGCGCTCTCGGGGCTCGACCGCGTCACGATCGTCGGCGCGCGGGACGAGCTTTCGGCGCGTATGCCCACCACACGCGGCAAATCCCGCATTTTCAGGGTGTTTCGCTTCTTGGGCGGGCTGTCGCCCGGCGGACGAACGAATCTGTACGAAGCCGCCAAAACCTTCGTTGCCCAGCACAAGCGACGCGGCGTGGCCGTCCTGCTCAGCGACTTGTACGACCCTGCGGGCTTCGAGGGCGGCATCAACGTGCTGCGCTTCAACAAGTTCGAGCCGTACGTGGTGCACCTCGTGGACGCGCGGGACGCCCATCCGCCGCTGCACGGAGACGTGCGCATCGTCGACTGCGAGTCGGGCGAAAACCGCGACGTCACCGTCACCAAAGGAGTGCTCGGTGAGCTCTCGAAGAGCTACGAGGCGTACCTCCAGGGTATCGAGCGCTTCTGCGCTTCGCGGCAGGTCCCGTACGTCGCGGCCAGCGTCGACGAGCCGTTCGACGAGCTCGTGCTGCGCGTGCTCCGGCGCGGAGGCTTGGTCGGCTGATGGTCTTCGCGGGGCTGCCGCTCGGGACGTTGCTCGGCATCTTCGGCGCATTCGCCGCGGTCACCGCGCTGCTCTACGTGCTCAAGCTGCGGCGCAGGCCCGCGCCCGTGCCGTTTACGCGGCTTTGGCGCGAGGTGTTGGCCGAGCGTCAGTCGAGCTCCCTCTTTTCTCGCCTGAAGCGCCTTCTGTCGCTCTTGCTTCAGCTCCTCATCGTCGGAGCGCTCGTGCTCGCGCTGGGAGATCCTCGTCCCGCGGGGCACCGCACCGAGGGGCGCACCTTCGTGGCTTTGGTGGACACCAGCGCCTCCATGGGCGCGACGGACGAGCGCCCCAGTCGCCTCGGCGCCGCCAAAGCGCCGCTGCGTGAGCTCGTAGAGCGCCTCTCCGCGGTCGATCGCATGCAAATCGTGTCGATGGGCCCGACGCCTCGGCCGCTCACCACGCTCACCGACGACACGGCCGTGCTCCTCGCCGCGGTGGACTCGCTCGAGCCGAGCGACACCGGCGCGGACTTCGAGCGCGCTCTGGCGTTTTCTTTGGATGCGCTGCGCGGACAGCCGCGGCCCGAGGTCGTCGTGGTGAGCGACGGCGCGCTCCCGGCAGAAGACCCCGCGGCGCGCGCCGCTCTTTTGTCGCAGCTCGAGCGCGCGGGTGTGGGGGTGAGCTTCGTCGGGGTCGGCAAGAGCGGGCGCAACGTCGCCATTTCGGAGTTTTCCGTGCGCCGCTATCCGCTCGACAAGTCGCGCTACGAGGCGCTGCTCGAGCTCACGAATGCGAGCGCGGAGCCGGCCACGGTCGAGCTGTCCCTGTACGGCGACGGCAACATCGTCGAAATGACGCGCCTCACGCTGGGGGCGAACGAGCAGCTCCGTCGCTTTTACCCGAACTTGGCTGGGGCACGCCGCGATCTGGAGGCGCGCATCGAGGTCGTGGGAGGCGCGCCGGACGCGCTCCCCGCCGACAATCGTGCGTTCGCGACGCTGCCCGAGCGACGGCGCGCGCGGGTGCTCGTGGTGAGCTCGGGGAACGCCTACCTCGAGGCGGCGGTGCTCTTGGACGAGTACCTCAGCGTTCGTCAAATCGAGCCACGTGAGTACCCGCCGGAAGGTGACTTCGACGTGACCATCTTCGACGGCGTCGCGCCCGCGCGCGTCCCGCGCACGGGCGCCGCGCTGTACCTCGGCCCCCCGACTACGGGCCCCGACGCGCGTCACGTGCCCGTGCAAAGTGGCGCCGCGCTCGACATGTTCGGCTTCGACGAGTGGGACGAAAAGAGCCCCATTTTGCGCTGGATGGCGATGGCCGACATCCAGGTGCTCTCGGGGCACGCTTTGCGCCCGGAAAAGGGCGACCGCGTGCTCGGCGTCAGCGTGAGCGAGCGCGGCGAAAAGAGGCCCATCTTGGTCTCTGGAACGCGGCCGGAAGGGCGCTTCATCGCGCTCGGGTTCGATCCAAGGCGCAGCGATCTGGTGCTGCGCATCGGGTTCCCGCTCTTCGTGCTGAACGTGATCGACGCGTTCACGAGCGAGAGCACGGAGGAGATCTCCGCGTTTCGTACGGGCTCGGTTTGGCGCGTTCCGCTCGCGGCGCGCCGCGTGGGCGCGGGGCCCCTCTGGGTGCGCACTCCGGACGGCGGGAAAACACCGGCGCCCGTCGAGGAAGGAAGCGCCGTTCTCTTCGGGGAGCGCGCGGGTTTTTACGACGTGGAGGGCGTCGAGCCGCCGCTGCGGTTCGCTGCGAGCCTTTCTGACGCGAGCGAGGTGTTCATCGAGCCTCGGCGTGAGTTGTCCGCGAGCATCCACGCCGGGAGCGGCCCCGAGCTGGCGCTCGGCACGCGTCGCGAGTGGTGGGTGCTGCTCGTCCTGGGGGTGCTCGTCGTCTCGCTCGTCGAGTGGGTGACCTATCACCGAAGGTGGACGGTGTGACGCGCCGACGCATAGCTTGGGCCCTGATTTTGCTGGGCCTCGCCGTGGGCCTCACCTTCGTCTACGTGCGCTTCGTTTGGCGCGCGGCTCCGTTCGAGTGGCAGACGTCGGAAGGCGTGATGCGGCTGCTCGAGCCGAAGTGGCTCGGCGTGCTCCTGACGGCGCCGCTCTTGCTTTGGGTACTGGGGCGCTCGCTCGCGGATCTCCCGTGGCAACAGAAGGTTTTGTCGTGGCTCCTCCGACTCGTCTTTCTCGCGCTGCTCGCGCTGGGGTTGGGTCGCGTCGTGCGCGCGGAGCGCGTGGACCGCGTGTGCGCGGTCGCGCTCGTCGACGTCAGTCACTCCATCTCGGACGCCTCGCTCGAAGCGCAGAGAGAGCACGTGGTGCGCCTGCTCGCGGCCAAGCGCGCCGAGGACGAGCTGCGCCTGGTAACGTTCGCCGAACGCGCGCGCGAGGCGCCGCTCCAAGACGCGTCTCGCGAAGGCGGACCAGAAGTGCCGCCGGCTCGCGAGCTGCGTCACGCCGAAGGCGGCGCGGGGACGGATTTGCGCGGCGGGCTCGAGCACGCGTATGCGGCGCTGGGCGCGGGGTGCTTGCCGCGGGTGGTGCTGTTGTCCGACGGCGCGGAGACGCGCGGCAGCGCCTTGGCCGAAGCGGCGCGGGCGCGTGGGCGCGGCATTTTCGTGGACGTGGTGCCGATGCGTGAGCCGCCCCCGCCGGACGTGGCCGTGACCGCGCTCGAGGTGCCGCCCAAGGTGACGGTGGGCGAGCCGTTCGAGGTCACCGCGCGGCTGCACGCGACGCGGCCCGTGAAGGCGCGCCTTTCGCTTTATCAGGGCGAAACGCTGAACGGGCTGGACGGCACGCGCACCATCGACGTGCCGAAAGGAGACGAGGTGGTGCGCTTTCGCAGCGTCGCGCGCGTGGGCGGCGAGGTGACGTATTCGCTCGAAATCGCGCCGGAGGGCCCCGACGCCTTCGCCGACAACAACCGCGCGGCGGTGAGCGTGGACGTGCCCGGGCGCCCGGCCGTGCTCTTGGTGGAAGGTCAATCCGGCGGCGCCACGTACCTCGCCAGCGCGCTGGGCGCGCAGCAGCTGGACGTGGACGTGCGCTCTCCCGCCTCTTTTCCCGGCAGCGTGGCGGAGCTCGAGCGCTTCGCCTTCGTCATCGTCTCGGACGTGCCGCGCGAGCGCCTCGGGACCTCTGCGGACGGACTCATCGAGCGCTACGTGCGGGACGTGGGCGGAGGCTTTCTCTTTGCGGGCGGCACGTCGGGTTACGCGCTCGGTGGGTGGCAAGGGTCGGAGCTCGAGCGGCTCCTGCCAGTGCGCATGGAGTCCGAAAAGCGACGGGAAGTGCCGGGCGTCGCCATGGCGCTCGTCATCGACCGCTCGGGCTCGATGACGGGGCTGCCCATGGAAATGGCCAAGCAAGCTTGTGCGGCTACCGCCAGCACGCTGCAGAGCGACGACTTGATCGAGGTGATTGCCTTCGACTCACAGCCCACGCGCTACGTGAAAATGCAGCCGGCCCGCTACCGGAGCCGCATTCAGAACGACATTTTGCGCATCCAACCCGGCGGCGGCACGGAAATCTTCTCCAGCCTGGACATGGCGTACCAGGACATTTCCGCGGTCGAAGCGCGCAAAAAGCACGTCATTTTGCTGACGGACGGCAACGCGCGCAGCGACGGCATTTACGACCTCGTCACCAGCATGCTGGCCGAGTCCGTCACCGTGACCACGGTGGGGCTCGGCAGCGGCGTCAACGACGAGCTGCTCCGCATGATCGCGGACGCAGGCGGCGGCCGCTACCACTCCGTTCCGGATCCGAACGCGCTGCCGCGCGTCTTCACCCGCGAGGCCGAGCTCATCAGCAAGGAGGCCGTGGTCGAGGATTGGTTTCCGGTGCGCCGCGTTGGAAACCCGTCTTTTTTGCGCGGTATTTCCATTCAGTCGGCGCCGCTCCTGCGCGGCTACGTGTCGACTGCGCTCAAACCTCCGCCCGCCGAGCTCTTGCTCGCGAGCGATCGGGGGGAGCCCATTTTGGCGCGTTGGCGCGTCGGTCTCGGCTGGTCGCTCGCCTGGACGAGCGACATCAAGAACAACTGGGCCGTGGATTGGCTGCGTTGGCCGGAGTTCGGGCGCTTCTGGGCGCAGCTCGTCCGAGAGCACATGCGCGGCGAGCGCCGCCGGGAGCTGCCGATGGAGGTGCGTGTAGAGGACGACGAAATCGTCGCGCGTGTGCAAGCGCTCACGGACGATGAGCGCTTCGATAGCGGCTTCGAGTCGACGTTGTTGGTCCGGCGCGGGGCGGCTCGTGGCGCATCGGCCAAGCGCGAGGCGCCGCGCGACGTGCCGTTCCGCCTCACGGCGCCCGGGCTCTACGAGGCGCGCGTGCGCGCGCCGGGCTTCGGCAGCTTCGTGCTCGAGGCGCGCCACCAGCGCCGGGAAGCGGACGGCGTGCTGCGCCCCGTCGGCGTGAGCCACGGTCACGCGTCTTTGCCGTATCCGCGCGAGTACGCGACGGTCGAGCCGAACGTGGCGCTGCTCGAGGGCATCGCCCGCGCTGGCGGCGGCCGCGTGGATCCGGAGCCTCGTCAGGTGTTCGATCCCGAAGGGCGCAGCATCGAGCGCACCCGACCGCGCCAGAATGGCCTGCTCTTGGCGGCGCTCGTGGTGTTCGTGTTGGATCTCCTGGTGCGCCGCGTGCGGCTGTTCGATCGTTCGTTTCGGCGCGCGAGCGCGGGCTCCCCCACCTGAGCCGGGGCGCCGGAAGAGTTGCGAGCGCGGGGCGTGGTGCTTCACTCGTAAGTCATGAGAGGGCGTACAATCCTGGCCTTGTCGTTCGGGGCGGCGTGCTCGCTGGGCGCACTTTCGCACAGCGGAGCGCAAGCGGCGGACGAAGGCGAAATCGAGGTTTCCGGTTCGGTGGAAGGGCTGTCGGGGGGCTGTCCCAACTTGCGGTTCCGCGTGGGCGCCTTGGCGGTGTCCACCGACGCGAGAACGGAGTTCGACGATGGTAGCTGCGCGGACGTGAAGAACGGTGGCCGCGTGGAGGTCGAGGGCCGTCAGGCTCCGGACGGCGGGGTATTGGCGCGCGAGGTGGACCTGCGCGTCGGCCCGAGGTGATGGCACGCGGCGGCGCGCTCAATCGCGGATTTCTCACGGCGTCGCCTGGCGCTATGGTCGCCGCCGCATGACTTCTTCCGAAGGCGGAAGCTCCACGACGTCGGGCGCGAGCCAGGCTGGGGGGCACGTGCTCGACGAGCTCGAGTGGCGCGGCTTGGTTCACCAAACCACCAATCTGCAAGGGCTCCACGACCACTTGCGCGCTCCGCAGCTCGTTTACTGCGGCTTCGACCCCACGCGGGACTCGCTCACCATCGGCAACCTGGTGGGCATTTGTCTGCTCAAACGCTTCCAGGAAATGGGCCATCGGCCCGTCGTCGTCATGGGCGGCGGCACGGGGATGATTGGGGATCCATCCGGCAAGGACTCGGAGCGGCAGCTCTTGGACGCGGCGCAAATCGAAGCGAACGTGGCCGGTCAACGGCCCATCTTCGAGCGGCTCCTGCGCTTCGACGGGGACTCGGCGGCCGTCATCGTCAACAACGCGGACTGGCTCGCCAAGCTCAGCTTCGTCGAGGTGCTGCGCGACGTCGGCAAGCACTTCGCCGTCAACATGATGATCCAGAAGGACTCGGTGCGAACGCGGCTCGAGAGCCGCGAGCAAGGCATCAGCTACACCGAGTTCAGCTACATGATCTTGCAGGCGTACGACTTTCAGTACCTGCACCGCACGCGTGGCGTCACCGTTCAGGTGGGCGGCTCGGATCAGTGGGGCAACATCGTCGCCGGTGTGGATCTGACACGGCGCACGGAGCGGACGGAGGTGTACGGCCTCACCGCGCCGCTCTTGACCAAGGCCGACGGCGGCAAGTTCGGTAAGACCGAGAGCGGCGCCGTGTGGCTCACGCGCAAGTACACGAGCCCGTACGCCTTCTACCAGTTCTGGATCAACGCGGCGGACGCGGATCTGGGGCGCTTTTTGAAGGTGTTTTCGTTCAAGTCGCGTCAGGAAATCGAAGCGCTCCTCGACGAGCACGCCAAGGACCCCGGACAACGCCTCGGACAACGCGCTTTGGCCGAGGAGCTGACCTCGCTCCTTCACGGCGAAGAGGGGCTGGCCGAAGCGCGCGCCGCTACGGAGGCGTTGTTTTCCGGTCAGGTGCGAGGACTGTCCGCGGCGGTGCTGGACGACGCGTTCGCGAGCGCACCATCCACGACGCACTCGCTCGCGGAGCTCGAGGGCGAGGGCAAGGATATCGCCGAGCTCTTGGTCGAAGCGGGCGCGGTCAAGAGCAAGCGGGAGGCTCGAGAACACTTGGGCAACGGCGCGGTGGCCCTCAACGGCGAGCGCGTCGATGCCAGCTTCCGTCTGACGCGAGACGCGCTCCTTCACGGCCACGTCGCGCTCCTGCGGCGCGGCAAGAAAAATTGGCATGTCACGCGCTGGATCTGAACGGGAGAGCTAGGGGACAGAGCCCAGCTCGCGTACCGTCGACGCGCGGCTTTCGGGGGATCGAGCCCAGTGACGGGAGATTCCGGGCCCGCGGGTTCCTCCGAGCGCGCTCCGCGCGCCGCCGCGGTCTTTTCATGTCGGGCGCGGTGGGCCCGGCCAAACTTCGCGGCAGCCGTGACTTGGTCACCGATCGGCGCTCTATTTGCTCTGGGCGACCGGCGTGGCCGCGCGTTACTCGGCTCGCCCCAAGGACTTGAATGTCGTACGCAAAACTTCGTTCGCGGCTCACTACGGGGCGCCCACTCGTCGTCGACGCGGACTCGGGAGCCTCGCTGCGCGCGCTCGGTGTGGATTTGGACTGTCCCGGGGCGCTCGGCGCCGCCTTGCGCAAGAGTCCGGACACCGTGCGGGACCACCACGTCAGCGAGGCAACGCAGCGGGTGGACGTGCTCTCCGCCTTGACGGCGGACACTACCCCGCGCGCGCTCGCGGAGGTGGGCATGGAGCACCGCTCCGCGCTGCTCACCGGCCAGGCCGTGGAGCTGGCGTTCGAGGCCGCGGCAGCCGCCCCCAAGCCGGTGGCGGTGGCGGGCGTCTTGGGTTCGGACTTGGTGACGGCGATCGATCGTCGTCGCTTCGAGGCCGAAACTCGGGAGCACGCGATGCGTATCAGCGTGGCCGGGCCCGAGCTCATCGTCGTGCGCGGTCTGGGTAACGCCGTGGAGCTCACCTTTGCGGTGGTCGCCGCGTGCGAGGTCAACATGCCGACGTGGGCCGTCGTGGATTTGGAAATGTCGTCGGAGCGCCGCCTCGAGGAACTCTTGGATGCCTTGTGCCAAGCCGGCGCGGAGGCCGTGCTCTTCGAGGTTGCCTCCATCGAGCAGGGTTTGGAGCGCGTGCGTCGCGTGGCGGACTCCGGGGTGGCGGTCGTGCCCGGCGTGCTCCTCGCCGCGGGGCCGGAGGCCTTGCGCGGTTTCCCGGAGCCGCTCGTGGCGGGTTGGGTCAGCCGCTCTCTGGAGCTCACGGACGCAGGCGCGCGCATCGTGGGCGGCGGCGCCGGCACCACCGAGGCGCATACGCATGCGCTGGCGACGGCGCTCGGGGAGCTGCACCCTTCACTTCCGCCGAGAACGCCCGGTAGCGAAAGTAGTGGAAACGGAAGAGGCTCGGGTCGAGCCGGAGCGAGCGTGTGAACGAAGATAGTCAATGGAGCGAGCAGCCGGTGCGCTCGCTGGAAGATCTCTGTGGCGTACTGGCAGCACCCGAGCAGCCCGCAGCGTCGTGGCGTATCGGCGCCGAGAGCGAAAAGTTCGGCGTGCACGAGCACACCGGGCGTCCTCTCGCGTACGAAGGCGATTTCGGCGTGCTGCGCATTTTCGAGTGGCTCGTGCGCGAGCGCGGCTGGGAGCCGGTGCGTGAAACCGAAGGGGGCCCCATCATCGCCCTCACCAAAGAGGGCGCTGGCATCACGCTCGAGCCCGGCGCGCAGTTCGAGCTCAGCGGCGCCGCGCTCCCGGACGTTCACGCAGTGGCCGCCGAGCACGAGCGGCACCTCGCGGACGTCGGCATCATTTCGCGTGAGCTCGGCGTGGTTTGGCTCATGACGGGCTTTCACCCGCTCGCGCGTCAAAGCGAGCTGCCGTGGGTCCCCAAGGTGCGCTACGGCATCATGCGCGAGTACCTGCCCACGAAGGGAAGCGGCGCGCTCGACATGATGCGCCGCACGGCCACGGTGCAGGGCAACTTCGACTGGTCGAGCGAAGCGGACGGCATGAAAAAGCTCCTCGCCGCCCTCAAAATCTCACCGCTCGTCCACACCTTGTTCCAAAACGCGCCCTTCGCCGAGGGCCGCGCCACAGAGCTTCAAAGCGTGCGCGGCGACGTGTGGCTGCGCATGGATCCCTCACGCAGCGGGCTCATTCCGTCGCTGTGGACCAAGCAGAACGTCGGCTACGCGGACTACGTCGAGTGGGCGTTGGACGCGGGCATGTTCCTCGTGAAGCGAGGAGACCGCATCTTGGCCAACACGGGCCAAACCTTCCGCGACTTCTGGCAAAACGGCTTCGAAGGTCACCGGGCGACGCTCTCGGATTTTCGTCTTCATTTGAACACGCTGTTCCCCGAGGCGCGCCTCAAGAACACGCTCGAGGTGCGCTGTGGAGACAGCTTGCCGCCCGAGCTCTCGACCGCGCTGCTCGCGCTGTGGACCGGCGTGCTCTACGACGAGCGCGCTTTGGACGAGGTCACGGCGCTCACGGAAGGCTTCGTTTTCGAAGAGGTCGAGGCGAGTCGACCGGCGCTGCTTCGTGAAGGTTTGCGTGGCACCCTCGCGGGCCACAGCGTGCTTTCGTTGGGTGAGCGGCTCCTCACCATCGCGCGCGGCGGTCTCGAGCGCAGGCAGCGTTTGAACGCGGATGGCTGTAGCGAGGCGAGCTTGCTCGCCCCCATCGAACGACTGACCAGCGCCGGGCTCACGCCGGCAGACGTGGCGCGCACACGCGCCGGGGCCGAGCCGACCACGCAGAGTCTCATCGCGGCGACCGCCATCGCCTGACGGTGGCCATTCGGGGCGACGTCCCCGAGGTCTTCTTATGGAAGGCGCGATGGAAGCGGCTGGACCGAGGGCGACTTTCAACCAGAAGGGAATTGGGTTGGAAGCGCTCTCGGTCTCGTGCAACAATCGAGTCACCTCGGAGTCGCCCTCACGACTCGACAAGGACGCCTAATTATGTCTTTGCGTACACTCTCCCTCGTTCCTCTCGCAGTCTTGGTTTTTGGCGCTTACGCCTGTTCGTCGGAGGACTCCGACGGTCGCAAGTTGGGACCTGGGCAGGGTTCGGGCAGCACGGGTAGCGGCACCGGGTCAACCGGGCCGATCATCGGCACGGGCGCTACGGGCACCCTCCCCGGCACGGGCGGCGGCCTTGGAAACGGCACGGGCGGCGGCGGCTCGGGTGATGAGTGCGGCAAGGTGCTGCCGGTTCTCTACCGCGACTTCAAGGGCTTCGACGAGCCCGGCGGACATCCGGATTTCGAGGCGTCGGCGCGCGGCGTTTGCAACGGCAACGGCCAAGAAACGCCGTTCGAGGGTTGGAACGACATCGGCTGTGAGCTCGTCGTCCCTACGCTGGGTCCCGATCGCAAGCCGGTTCTCACCGTGGGCGCGTACGACGCCAACGACGGCGTGAACATGCCGGCGGGTCGCATCGGCCGCCAAAAGCGCCTCGTGGGGCCCGCCAGCGAGTGCTGGCCCGCGCTGGGCAACTGCCAGTTCCAGGGCTGCGCCAAGTGGGACTTCACGCCGCTCGAGTCCGTCAAAACCTGCGGCACCGGCGCGGCCAACGACGCCATGGTTTACTCCATCAAGGACGCAGCCAGCTTCGCTAGCTGGTTCAACACGGTGGAGGGCGTCAACATGGAGATCGAGGACGTGCTCCCGCTCACGGACGGCGTGTTCGACTCGAGTGAGTTCTTCCCCATCGACGACCGGGGCTTCGGCAACACGCCGGGCAAGGCTCACAACTTCCACTTCACGACGGAAATCCACGTGGAGTTCGCCTACGTCGCCGGACAAAACTTCACGTTCCGCGGAGACGACGACCTCTGGATTTACGTGAACGACAAGCTCGTGCTCGACCTGGGTGGTCAACACCAGCCGCTCACCGCATCCATCAACTTCGATACGCTCGGCCTCACGGCGGGCAACACGTACAGGATGGACATTTTCCACGCGGAACGTCAGAGCCCGACCACCGGCACCGGCTCCGGCTCGAACTTCCGCATCGAAACGAACATCGACTGCTTCGTCCCCGTTCCGATCTTGAAGTGAGTCGTTGTCGGCCCGCGCAGGCCACAAAAGAACGAAAGGGCCGCCCTCGGGGCGGCCCTTTTTTGCGTCCAGCGCGCTAGGAGCTCTTGGCATTCGAGCTCTTGGCATGGCCGCGTGGAGTCGTGGCGAAGAGTTCGCGTGGTTCCTTCGTCCTCTCGGCAAAAGTCCGCGCCTTTCGTCCGCTCCCGCGAGCCAGCCAGGGTGCCCAGCGTACGGCTCTCAGTGCAGCGTATTCTTGGTCGTCGTCGGCAAGAGGCCGCGTTCGATGAGCGCGTCTGCTGCCGCGGGTGAGCGCGTTTTCATCCAACGCTCGTAGAGCAGCAGCGTACCTGTGGGACCGCCGCCGGCCGAGGTCGCGGCGATGGCGTCGCTCGCTGCGCGCAGGACGCGCGCGTAGTCGTCGAAGCGCGTGGCGAGCTCCGCAAAGAGCTCACTCGACGTGACAAACGCAGACGCCGCGAGATCGTAGGCGCGCGCGCCGAGACCACGCACGTACGGTAGCGACACGCCGCGCGCGGCCAGGTGCTCCTCGAAAAAACCCGTCGCGTAGAGCACGGCGTCGCCCACGGTGCGCAGCCGTTCGATGCGGCGCGCGAGCGCCTTTTCCGTGGCGGCGCTGTGCAAGGCGAGCGTCAGCGATTCCCCGAGCAAGGCGCGCTCGCGCGCCAGCGGCCGCGCGTAGCTGGACAGCAGCGCGGACACGTAGGTGAGCCCGTACTCACTCGACTCCACGCTGGCCTGCTCGGCCGCGGATTCCACGACTTCACGAAAGTATTCGTCGACGTTGGCATTCAAATCGACCTCGAGCGCCATGAGTGCTTCTCCTTGTGCTCGTGCCGGCAAAAACGCGCTGCCGGGGCGAGCGCAAAAGTTCGTCTACGATAGGAAGAGTAGCTGGTCCTTGTCTCTTGCGCGAAACGCCACGGTTTCCGCGGCGGAAACATCGCACCCACGACGTGTGAAGATTCTCCAACCATGCCGCGTGTGTAGGTTACGGTGCGCCCCGAGCCGGCGGGCGCGGCAGCGAGCGTCACGGCTCCGCGCGTCGTGGGGCGAGGAGAGAAGAGCCGGCGGGCGCGGCAGCGAGCGTCACGGCTCCGCGCGTCGTGGGGCGAGGCGGGAAGAGCCGGCGAGCGCGGCAGCGAGCGTCGCGGCTCCGCGCCGTCCGCAAGGGAGCCGGGGGTGTGCGGGCTGCAGGGCGCCGCGGCTCCGCGCCGTGGGCGAGGGTGGAGGTGGGCCCTTCTCGGGTCGGAAAAGGGCTCGCTTCGCTCGTTGGGGGAGCCCAAGTGGATGCTGAACGAGTGCTCCGGTCGACCATGGAGCAGTGCAAGTCTCGGAAATAATTAGGAAAGAATATTTTCCGGAGGTGCGGTTGACAGCCCGGGGACAGTGGATAGCTTGCCGGCCGTTGGCACTCACGGCCGCTGAGTGCCAACGGGGAAACTTTCCCAAAGTTTTTGGGGGCTTTGCGGTCGGAGGCGCCAGCGCGCCTCGACCTCGCACCCCGTCACCGCCTTTCGGGGCGTGTTTTTCGTATCAGGAGAAATTGTCGCAATGGCTACGAAGATTCGTCCGCTCGCGGACCGCGTGATCGTCAAGCGCGTCAAGGAAGAAGAAAAGACCAAGGGCGGGATCATCATCCCCGACACCGCCAAGGAGAAGCCGATCGAAGGTGAAGTCATCGCCGTCGGTCCCGGCAAGCTCGAGGACGGCAAGCGCATCGAGCCCGGCGTCAAGGCGGGCGATCGCGTTCTCTTCGGCAAGTACGCCGGCACCGAGGTCAAGCTCGACGGCGAAGAGCACCTCATCCTGCGCGAGGACGACATCCTCGGCGTCATCGAGAAGTAATTCGAAAGGAATCTACGAACATGGCTGCCAAGGAAATTGCGTTTCAAGAGACCGCTCGTAACCTCATTCTGAACGGCGTGAATGCCCTGGCCGACGCGGTCAAGGTCACGCTCGGTCCGAAGGGTCGTAACGTCGTCATCGAGAAGAGCTTCGGCTCGCCGACGGTCACCAAGGACGGCGTCACCGTCGCCAAGGAGATCGAGCTCGAGAACAAGTTCGAGAACATGGGCGCGCAGATGGTGCGCGAGGTTGCCTCCAAGACGTCGGACGTCGCGGGCGACGGCACCACCACCGCCACCGTGCTCGCTCAGGCGATCTTCCGCGAGGGAAGCAAGCTGGTCGCCGCGGGTCACAACCCGATGGAGATCAAGCGCGGCATCGACAAGGCCGTCGAGGCAATCGTGGCCGAGCTGAAGAAGCTCGCGAAGCCAACGCGTGACCCGAACGAAATCGCCCAGGTTGGCACCGTCTCCGCGAACGGCGACGAGACCATCGGCAAGCTCCTCAGCGAGGCGATGGAGAAGGTCGGCAAGGAAGGCGTCATCACCGTCGAAGAGGCGAAGAGCGCCGAAACCAGCCTCGACGTGGTCGAGGGTATGCAGTTCGACCGCGGCTACCTGAGCCCGTACTTCGTCACGGATCCCGAGCGCATGGAGGCTTCTCTCGAGGACGCCTACCTGCTCCTCTCGGAGAAGAAGATCTCCAACATGAAGGATCTTCTCCCCGTGCTCGAGGCGATCGCGCGTCAGCAGAAGCCGCTCCTCATCATCGCCGAGGACATCGAGGGCGAGGCGCTCGCCACGCTCGTCGTGAACAAGCTCCGTGGCACGCTGAACTGCGCCGCCGTCAAGGCGCCGGGCTTCGGCGATCGCCGCAAGGAGATGCTGAAGGATCTCGCCGTCCTCACGGGCGGTCAGGTCATCAGCGAGGAGCTCGGCCTCAAGCTCGAGAACGTCACCATCAGTGACCTCGGCCAGGCCAAGCGCGTCAAGATCGACAAGGACAACACGACGATCGTCGACGGCGCCGGCAACAAGGAGAAGATCCAGGGTCGCCAGGCGGAAATCCGTGGCCAGATCGAGAACACGACCAGCGACTACGATCGCGAGAAGCTCCAGGAGCGCCTCGCGAAGCTCGTCGGTGGCGTGGCCGTCATCAAGGTCGGTGCTGCTACCGAAACCGAGATGAAGGAGAAGAAGGCGCGCGTCGAGGACGCCCTCCACGCGACCCGCGCGGCCGTGGAAGAGGGTATCGTCCCCGGCGGCGGCGTGGCGCTGCTTCGCAGCCAGGCCGTGCTCGACAGCCTCAAGGTCAGCGATGACGAGGCGGTGGGCGTGCGCATCATCCGTCGCGCCATCGAGGAACCCCTCCGTCAGATCGTCGGCAACGCCGGCGAAGAGGGCTCCATCATCGTGCAGAAGGTGCGCGAGGGCTCGGGCAGCTTCGGCTACAACGCGCGCACCAGCCAGTACGGCGACCTCGTCCAGCAGGGCGTGATCGACCCGGCCAAGGTCGTGCGTTCGGCGCTCCAGAACGCCGCCAGCGTCGCGGGCCTCATGCTCACGACCGAGGCGCTCGTCGCGGAGAAGCCGAAGGAAGAGAAGGGCGCTGGCGGTGGCCACGCTCACGGCGGCGGCGACTTCTGAGCCCACGCCCACTCGAAACTTCGGGTGAAAGAAAGAGGCGGTCTCCTTCGGGAGGCCGCCTTTTTCGCGTTTGACGCACGCGCCGAGTCGGCCTCATGAGCGACGAGCTGCCGCCACGAAGGAAGGCGCGACGCCCAGCGTCGTGGCCAACGCGGGCGCCAACTTCCGCCCCGGGTGCTCGAGGAGTCGCCCCGGTGGGAACGTGGTCGGGGGGCGCTCCGGCCCCGGTTTTGGGTGAGTGGTTCGTGAGCAGGTCGCGCTCGCCCACAAAAAAAAGAAACGCGGTCCGGGAAAACCCGGACCGCGCGAAGAAAACAGCGGCCCAAGAAAGGGGAAGGGGGGGAGAGGAGGGGAAGTTTCCTTGGGCCGCTGGGGTTCTGCGACGTGCGCCTGAAAGAGTCGCGCCGTCTGATAGGTCATTAGGCAAGGCGTGTGCCAGTTAACGTGTTAGCAAATTCAAATACTTGAAGATGTCGCCGCAGCACCTTTGAAACTCTGAGCGTTGCGTGTCTTTCACGGCAGCAAGCTGGCTGGTTGGCCGCCGTGCTACACCGCCGACTTCCGGTGCAGTAGCAATGCGACGGAGACGCGGTGCGGCATTGTGAGTCACCCACGCCGTGGCGAGCGCCGCTCGACAGATCGTGGGCGTTGCGTCCGCGCGCGTCATCCACCTAGATGAGGCGCGCCGAGCGCGACCCTTCGTACAAGGCCGTCTGCCATGCAGATTCATCGCCCTGTGCGTCGCCCTTCCACTTCGCGTTTTGGCGCTTTCGTCGCCGTAGCCTGGGCCGCCGTCGCGGTGCCCTCCGT
>JAEYVE010000179.1 GCA_023432025.1 Pseudomonadota bacterium | reverse complement strand
CACCTCGATCGCGCGGTTCAGGGCCGCGCGCCGCTCCGCAGCGGGGCGCCCCGAATAACGATCCGGGTGCAGTGCCCGGCTCAAGTCCCGGTGGCGCTTGCCGAGCTCGTCGAGATCGAGCTCGAAGGTCGGCTCGATCTGAAAAATGGAAAACGGATCCGTCACGAGTGCCGAGATCAGGAGAGAGCGAGTCGCTCAGCGAACGGTGAACGAGTGTCCGCAGCCACAGCTGGTGGCCTCCTGCGGGTTTCTGAACTTGAAGCCCTGGAACATGAGCGTTTTTTCGAAATCGAAGACGCTGCCGGCCAGGTACACGAAGCTCTTTTTGTCCACGATGAAGCGCACGCCGTCCGCCTCGTACAGGTAGTCCCGAGCCTTGGGCGCGTCGTCCTCGAACTGAATGACGTAACTGAAGCCCGAGCAGCCACCGCCCTTGATGCCGAGACGGATGGCCGCGTTCGGCGTGCCGCGCTTGGCGAGCTTTTCCTTGGCGTAAGCGACGGCGGCGTCCGTGATGCCAATGCCCTTCTTGGGCGCGCGCTCGCGCGCCTCCGCAAACGCGTCCGGCGCTGCAGCGGGAGCCTGCTCCGGAACGCCTCGCGGCGCCCCGTTGATGACGCCTTCAGGGGTCACTGCGCACTTCCATCCGCCGCCTCGGCGACGGCCTCTGGCGCGGAGCTCGCGAGCGCCGCGCGGGCTGCCTTTTTCTTGCGGTAGTCCTCGATGGCGCTCTTGATGGCGTCCTCGGCGAGCACCGAGCAGTGAATTTTGACCGGCGGCAGGCTGAGCTCTTCGGCGATTTGGCTGTTCTTCAGCGACTCCGCCTCCTCCACGCTCTTGCCCTTGATCCACTCGGTGGCGAGCGACGAAGAAGCGATGGCCGAGCCACAGCCGAAGGTCTTGAAGCGAGCGTCTTCGATGACGCCGTCTTCCCCGACCTTGATCTGCAGCCGCATCACGTCGCCGCACGCCGGCGCACCGACCAGACCGGTTCCGACGTTCGGATCCTCTTTGTCCAAGGTGCCCACGTTGCGGGGGTTCTCGTAGTGCTCGATGACCTTGTTGCTGTACGACATGACGGACTCTCTTTTTCCGGGCTCGAACTCTTCGTGAGGAAGTGGCGCCGCTCAGTGCGGGGTCCATTCGATCGACTTGAGATCGATGCCTTCCTTGAACATTTCGTAGAGGGGCGACATTTCGCGGAGCTTTCGCACCTTCGACACCACCAAATCAGCGACGAAGTCGACCTGCTCTTCCGTGTTGAAGCGCCCGATGCCGAAGCGAATCGACGAGTGGGCCAGCTCTTCGTCCAGGCCCATGGCGCGCAGCACGTAGCTCGGCTCGAGGCTGGCGCTGGTGCACGCCGAGCCGCTGGAGACGGCGACGTCCTTGATGGCCATCATCAGGCCCTCCCCCTCCACGAAGGAGAACGAGAGGTTCAGGTTGCCGGGCAAGCGACGCTCGGCGTGACCATTCAAAGTGACGTGGTCCAGCTGACTCGCGATCTTGTGGTGAAGCCGGTCACGCAGCAGGCGAATGCGCTCGTTGTCCGCGGCGCCTTCCTTTTTCATGATTTCGCAGGCCTTGGCGAAGCCCACGATGCCGGGCACGTTCAGGGTGCCGGAGCGGTTGCCGCGCTCGTGCCCGCCGCCGTCCATTTGCGCGGTGAGGCGCACGCGCGGCTTGGAGCGACGCACGTAGAGCGCGCCGCAGCCCTTGGGGCCGTACATTTTGTGGGCGGTGAGCGACGCCAGGTCGACGTTCATGGCGTTCACGTCGAAGGGCGTCTTGCCGATGCCTTGCACGGCGTCCGTGTGGAAGAGCACGCCCTTTTCACGCGTGATGCGACCGATGGCCTCGAGCGGCTGAATGGTGCCGACCTCGTTGTTGGCCAACATCACGCTGACCAAGATGGTTTTGTCCGTAATGGCCGCGCGCACGGCCTCCGGATCCACCAAGCCGTCCGTACCGACGGGCAGGTACGTCACCTGGTAACCCTCGGTCTCGAGGCGCTTGCACGAGTCCAGCACGGCCTTGTGCTCGATGACCGTGGTGATGATGTGGTTGCCGCGGCTCTTGTAGAACTCCGCTACACCCTTGATGGCCAGGTTATCGCTCTCGGTGGCGCCCGAGGTGAGGACGATTTCTTTGCCCGACTCGGCGCCGATGAGGTCCGCGATGGTGTCGCGCGCGTCGTCCACCGCCGCCTCCGCCTCCCAACCGAAGCGATGCGTGCGGCTCGCTGCGTTGCCGAAGACCTGAGTGAAATAGGGCGTCATCGCCTCCAACACCCGCGGGTCCATCGGGGTGGTGGCGTGATTGTCCATGTAAATGGGGAGCTTCAAGGTCATGGCTACTCAGTGGGCGTGCACGCCGGTGACGAGCTCCGGCGGTGTCGGTTGATCGGGGTGACGTTCACAGCTGGGGCAGGAGTGAACGGGGACTGCGGTGACGCACGCGCTTTGGCAGGTTTCGAGGTACGTGAGGCTCGCGATGAGCTCACGCTCGAGCCGGTGAATTTCGGTCAGCTTCTGCTGAACCGAGGCCAACTTGTCCAGGTAAACCTGGCGAAGTTTGCTGGCGGCGGCGCGCGCCGTAGGTGCTTGCTCGAGCTCTTTGACCAGCTCGCTGATCTCGTTCAGCGAGAGCCCGAGCGTTTGGAGCTTCGTGATCCAGCGCACGCGCTGGAGGGACTCTTCGTTGAAGAGCCGGTAGCGCCCCTTCGAACGATCGATGGGACGGAGAAGCCCGAGGTCCTCGTAGAGGTGAATGGCGCGCACCGTTTTTCCGGTCAGCTTGGCCAGGTCCCCGACCTGCAAGAGCTGCTCTTCTTCCGGTGCCGCAGATCTTTCCGGTGCCGCAGATCTTTCCGGTAACCCAGATCTTTCCGGTAACCCAGACGCGTTCGCCGAAGAGCCGACTTCCCGCTCCAAGCCGCCCTCCGCGGTGCCCCGACCTGCGTCTCCATCCGCACCGCGCGCGGATGCACCACGCGCGACCGCCTCAGCCGAGCTCGAGGAGCCCTTGCTTGCGAGCGGCGCGAGGTGCGCGTCGAAGACGGCCAGGTGGCGGTGGGTGGATTTCGTCATGACCAGCCCAGGTTGCGTTGGGACTTCCGAGGCCCCGAACCCAAACCCTTACGCATGCGTCAGAGTTGATACTGACGATGTAGTGTCCCACATCGGGGCTGTCAAACCCCTCCCCGCGCCCCGTGAGCCCTCAAAACGCAGATAACCCTGCGTGACTCCAGAGAAATATGCACCAGCCGGCACCAGAAATCGCTCATTCGCGGCCGGACAGATAGCCAGCGCACCGTCAGGCAGCGCTTCTCGAGGCGAGGCCGTGGCGGGCGAGCACGGACGCCACGCCACGAACGTGTCGCTCAACTCCGTCGTCGGGGCCGGCTCCCTGCTGACAGCCGGGCGCAGAGCAACCTCGGGGCTACCGCCGCGCCCCCGCGCGCGACCGCCCCACCCTTCTCGTCAGCGGCTTCGCCGGCGAAGCGGAGGAGGAGGAGCAACCAGCGGCGGCGGCATCGGTGGAGGCGAGCTCGCCACGCGCCGCGCCGACGGCGCCGGAGGCGGCACCGAACGCGGCGCCTGCGACGTACCGGGCGGAGGCGGTGGCGGACGGGAGGACTTGCTGCGCGGCGGAGCGTTGGAAGTGGGGGGCGGAGGTGGAGGCGTGAGCGCGCGACGCGTGCGATCGGAACGGCGACGCTCTTCGAAGAGCACGAGCTTGATCAGCGATTCGTCGTCCGCTCCTCGCGCGAGCAGCGTAGAGGCGTCCACCAGTGGATCGAGCGAACGCGCGATCGCGACCAGCGCTTCGCGCAGCATTTGTGGGTTGGGGAACGCGTCGCGAATGCACTCTTCCCGCGCCTGATCCGTCGAAGCGAGCAGGAGCTCCGAGTACATGCTGTCGATGGCGAGCAGCGTCGCCGTCGCCAACTGATCGACGTCCGGCGGCAAACGACCGATGCGACACAAGCTTTCTTGCGCGCGCTGACGCGCCACGTTCTCCGCCGGATCGCGCGCGGGCTCCGAAGACCGCGGCGCAACGCTCCCGAGTGAAGAGTCCAAGAGCGCCTCGACGTCACTCTCTTTGACTCCGTAGATCGGGTTCGGCGCCACACCCGCCAGGGTTTCTCGATGCGGCAACGCGCGCACCACGGGAGGCGGCGCCGAAACCGGAGGACGCGAGGACGGAAAACGCGAAGACGGTGGGCGTGAAGACGGCGGACGCGAAGACGGCGGGCGTCCTCGCAATGCCTCGAGCCGCGCGGAGTAGAGCGTGCCCGTGTTGCCCACCAAGCCGCACGCGGGGGCGACGTAGCGCTCGACGATGCCACTCCAAAGCAAGCTGAGCGGCACGTGCGTGACCCACTCTTCGAGGGGAACGGCGCTGAAAAGAGCATCTGCGCCGAAGGGCTTCCGAGCACGCCCCTCGTTCACCGCGTCGACGAAGGCGCGCTCGAGAACGCTCTTCGGCAGCTCGGCCGCCAAGCGCTCCGCGCCCACTCCGTCCACGAAGTCCATGTACGAAACCAAACCTTCGGCCAGAGCCGTGCGGAGCACGAACGATAAGCGGCGTTGTCCGCGCGGAGAAGGATCACTCCAAAACCCATCACGAACCATGAAGCTCCAAAGGCGCTGTCCCTCCAGGTAACGCACCTGGTCGTCCGCAGACAGAATCGAGAGCAGCTTGGCTGCGTCGCACAAACCTTCGGAGAGCGCGATGTTCAAGTCTTCAATGGCGGTGTCCGTGGACTTTCGCGGCGCGATGCGTTCGTGAACACCCGCAGCTTCAACCAAGAGGCGCGCACGCAGCTCGGGAGCAGCTTCGAGAGCGTTCATGAGATCCCGCGGAGGAAACGACACCACGAAGTCGTCCGCGCTGACCCACCCCTCGCCCAGCGCGTGCTGCAAGCAGATTGAGATGAACCGTTGCGCGGGGGTTTCGAGCTCCGAAGTAAACGCCATTTGCTTCCCTCCATCCTCGCGGCCGCGCCTATCGCGCAGCCGCCTGCGATCAGCTCCCGACCCGAACGCCGAGGCAACTTCCGGGGACCATCCTACAGCGGAAATCCGGCATATTAAGGCCCTCGTCACGCTTTGGGCGCCTCGAGTTCGCTCCTTCGAAAGAGCGCCATGAGCGCCCCTTCCGCAGCCCATTGCACCTCCTCCTTCCCGCAAACCCGTGAAGGCACCTCATGTCGCGAGTTGATGTTCACGCATGACGGATACTTTTTACCTGGGCGTCATTGCGGAGTGCGAGTGACGAAAGGTCGTTTACGTTACGTCGAGGGCACGCACGCAATGTGGAAGACGGCATGCCCCCGGGGTGTGCACGGCCATTCCGTGTGCATGAGTCGACACCCATCGTCGATGACGAGGGGGAGAGACGCGGCCGCGTTCGTGCCGCGCGACGCGTCCCAACGGCGCATCACGACTGGCGCGTTCCGACGGCGCATCGCGACTGGCGCATCACGGCGGCGGAGGAGGATCCGGGATCCTGAGCTCGAATCCCTTTGGCGGGCAACGCCACAGCGCGGCGGGGCATCGCGTCGACGCCGGCAGGGCAGGGCGCATTTCGCGGGGATCCCGGAGCCCCGCCGCCGGGCGCCGCAGAAAACGGCTCGGGCCTCGCCGTTTCGTCTCCGGTGGGCCCTCTCCGGAGGGGGCGAACAAACCCCAGACGTTTCGAAGCGTTGCCGAACGAAAGCTGTCCTTGACAGGGGTCCGGGTACGACTATGTTCCCGGCACCAACTGCCGCGCGGTGGAGCAGCCTGGTAGCTCGTCGGGCTCATAACCCGAAGGTCGTAGGTTCAAATCCTACCCGCGCAACCAAATGGTCCCCCGGGACCAACCAAAGCGCCCCGATGGTTAACACCGTCGGGGCTTTTTGCTTTGGGGGTTTGGGCGCGATGCGCGGCGGTTTTGCAACGGGGCGCGGCAGGCTCTTCACACTTGGTGGCGGGTCAACGCTCGAAGGGCTAGCCAGTGGGCTCTTGACGAAACGCACGTTTTCGCGGCCCGGGACGTGGCGCACGGCGTGCTCGACGTCGATGCCACGTCGTCCCTCCGCGACTTCGAGCAAGCGACCGTTGCTGTGGTCGACGACCATCGTCACGAATTCCCGCACATCCAGCCGCTTGTCGCGACGGAAGTAGTGCTCGTCGATGCCCACGCGCTCGGGCCACGAATAGAGGCGCGTGCATCGCTTGAGCTCGAGATGGCGATAGAGCGCCGTGTAAACGTAGAAACGTCGACCAGCTCTGGCCGGCGCCGGGTCTTCGCTCGCCACGCATGTACCTCTGGACGGTGCGCTTTGCGACGCGAATGCCCAGCTTGAGCAGCTCGCCCCGGATGCGCTCCGCTCCTCAGAGCCGTTTCTCGCGCGCCATCCTCCGAATCAGCTCGATGACCTCCGGCGAAATCCGGGTCATCGGTTCTTTGGCTCGGCTCCCCACTCCCCACTCTCGCGGCTTGTTTGTCTGCGGCCATTCGCGCCAGCGCCCGGCAAACACGCAGCCGAACGCGCCAGCGCATGGCACCGGCGCAAACCAGCTCGGCCCGACAAACCAAAACGGGAACCAGCTTCGCTGGTTCCCGTTTTCGCTTTCTACTCGCTCCCTTTCGAGCTCACCCGAGGCGAGCGCGATTGCCGAGATACGGACGCAGTTTTTCCGGAACGCGGATCGAGCCGTCGGCTTGCTGGTGATTCTCCAGCAAGGGCACCAAGAAGCGCGGTGTCGCGATCGCGGTGTTGTTCAGCGTGTGGCAGAAGCGCACTTTGCCTTGGCTGTCGCGGTAACGAAGGCTCGTTCGGCGCGCTTGCCACTCTTGCAGGTTCGAGCAGCTGTGAGTTTCACGGTAGAGCTGCTCGCTGGGCACCCACGACTCGATGTCGAACATGCGGTACTTGCCCAGCCCCATGTCGCCCGTACAACACTCGACGACGCGGTACGGAATGCCCAAATCCGCGAGGATGCTCTCGGAGATTTCGAGCAACGTGGCGTGCCAGCGCTCGGACTCTTCGGGGTCGTTCTTGCAGAGCACGTACTGCTCCACCTTGTTGAACTGGTGCACGCGAATCAGGCCGCGCACGTCCTTGCCCGCGCTCCCCGCCTCGCGCCGAAAGCAGGAAGAAATTCCCGCGTAACGGATGGGCAGGTCCGCCTCGCTCAAGATCTCTCCGCCGTGCAGGGCATTCAGCGTCACCTCGGACGTACCCGTGAGGTATTTGTCATCGAGCTCGATGCGGTACACCTGGTCGCGCCCGGCCGGGAAATGTCCCGTTCCAATGAAGGCCTCTTCGTTTGCGAACGAAGGAACGCTCATGGGCGTAAACCCTCGCTCCACGAGGCGATCGAGCGCAAACCTGAGCAAGCTCTGCTCGAGGAGCACCGCGTCTCCCTTGAGCGCATAGGAGCGCGAGCCCGCGACGGCGGCGATGCGCGGCAAGTCGCTCCAGCCGTGCTTTTCCAAAAGCACGACGTGATCCAGCGGCGCAAAGTCGAAATGCGTCGGCTCGCCAACGACCCGAACCACCACGTTGTCCGCTTCCGAAGCACCTCGCGGCGCACTCTCCGCCGGAATGTTGGGCACCCGCAGCAGCCAGCTGCGCAGCTCCGCTTCAGCAGCGTCCATCGCCGGCTTCAGCGCGGCGAGCTCTTCACCGATCTTTCGGCCCTCCGCGACGAGCTGCGGACGCTCCTCTGGCGAAGCCTTCGGAATGAGCTTGGCGTTTTTGTTGCGCTGTTCCTGGAGGCTTTGTTGAGCCTGCGAGAGCCCCAGGACCTTGTCGGCCGCGGCGAGCAACTCGTCCAAATCCAGGTCGACGTGCTTGTCGGCGATCGCGCGACGCACCAGTTCCGGATTTTCACGAATTTGTTTCAGGTCCAGCATTTTGGACCCTCGTAGGCCCACCCCCCCCGCACTGTCAACGCAAAGGCGGGCAGCGCGCCGGGGCCACCAAGGCGGGCGCCGGACGCGCCCTTTTGTCCGCAATTTCAGGGCAAGTTGGCGGATTGGATTTGCCAGGTGTTGTCCTTGCAGTAGGAGCAGTTGGCCCCGACGAGCGCGCCTTTGCCCGTGGCGGACTGGTCTCCCTTGAGCCACCAGTTGAGCCACGCAACGTTGATCTTGGTGAAGTGGCCGCCGTTCGGAGCCCACAAATCACCACCATGATCCGCGCCCACCTTGGCGAACATCATGACCGGAATGTCGCCGAGCGCGGAGATGTTCTCGAAGTCGCGCTGTCCGTTGTTGTGCGCACCGAGACTGTCTGCCGTGCCCGTCACGATGAGCACGGGAGTGTGAATCGCGTTGTAAAACGCCGGATTCACCGAGAAGGAGCCGCTGCTCATGTGGCCCCACGTCGTCATGCGCGGATCCGCGGAGGTGCCGGCGGCCATGAGACCACCACACGAAAAGCCGTTGGCCGCTACCTTGGTCGTGTCGACGCTTTGGTAGAACGCGCTGCACGGCTTGTCGTTTTCGCTGATGACCCAGTCGATGTAACTGAGGAGCACGTCACCGCCCCCACCCAAGGGGCGCCCCGGCTCCGTTCCTCCCGGCGTTCCGTCCGCCACGACGATGTAGCCGTGAGATGCGGTCTCGGCCATCGCAGCTTGAGTCGCTAGACCATCCCGCGAGCAAGCGCCCTGACCCCAAACCAAGATGGGGTACTTCTTTCCGGGGCCGAGATCCGCCGGGCGATAGATGGTCCCCTCCTGGATGCCGGGCTCGGAGTTCGTTTCCATGACGACCTGGTGAGGTCCGCTCCCCGAGACGTTCCGTCCTGTCGGCTTCGACGCCGTACACGTCCCCGTGAAAGCGCCCCCGCTGCCGCCCGTCGACGCCTCGCCGCCGCTCCCGCTCCCCTCGCCGCCGCTCCCGTTGCCCTCGCCCCCGCTCCCCTCGCCCCCGCTCCCGTCTCCCCCCGTCGCGGCTCCTCCGCTCCCGTCGCCCCCTGTCGCGGCTCCTCCGGTTCCGACGGCTCCCCCTGAGCCGGCGTCCGTTCCTCCGCTCGCGTCGCCGCCCGACCCCACGGGACCTGAGCCTCCCGTCGTCGCCGTTGCTCCGCCCGACCCGTTCGGATCCGAGCCGCCGCTCGCCGCGCCGTCGTCCGCGCCAGCGCTCTCGCCGCTGCATCCGCTGCCGAGAGCGCAGATCATCAGCCCAGCGAGCGCAGACCGTACGAAACGTGGGGTCGCCATCTCTGCTCGTCTAACTCTCGCGCTCGAGCCACGGCAGAGGACCGGCTTCACCCCCGAGCGGTGAACAACTGCGGCCGGAGTGCAATTCTCTTCACGCCGCGTCAGGCTTCCTGGCGCCGCTTGCGGCGTGCGGGTTGGGGCTCCAGTGACCTGTTCGGACGGAAGGCCCGCTTGGCCACGGCTCGCTCAAGAGCGTCCGCCACCGACCCCTCGTCGGGAAGCGCCACGCTCCCGCCGCTTGCTTCGACCGCTCTTCGTAGGTTCGGGGCTCCGGTTCCGCCGACCACCCACGGCACTTTGCCGCAGGCCTCCGCATACGCTGCGCAAACGGCGTGAGCGTGAGCCCCCGGCGACACGGACGTGATGGAAAGGCACACCAGATCGGGACGGAGCGCTCGCACCGCGTCTCCGACCGCGCTCGGTGGCGTCCGAGCGCCCAACACGACGGCGTGGAATCCCCGCGACTGTGCGGCGAGCGCTACGCCAATCAAAGGCAAGACGTGCTGCTCCTCCTGCCAGCACGCCACGACCGCGCGCCGCGTTGCGCCGGCGGGCCGCGACACGCGCAACAAATCGCGACCCGCCGTCTCCATGAGCCCCGCCGCCACGTGCTCTTGCGCCACGCTGAGCGCCCCCACGCCCCACAGCCGCCCCGTCTCCAAGAGCGCAGGCTGGTAGATGCGTTCGAACACATCCAGAGGATCTCCGAGCAACGTGCAACGCTGGATTTCGGCTTCGAGCTCTTCGGGCGCGAAGCGCACCGTGGCCTCCACGATGCGGCGTGACGCCGCCGCGAACGCGTCGTCCAAAATTGCGGCCCCCTCACCCGGCGTCCGCTTCGGCTCTGGCTCGCGCACTCGCTCTGCGGCCTGCCCCACGCTCAAGCCCGCTTCACACAGCGACTGAATGCGCCGAATGAGCGTCACGTCTTCGGCCGAGTACAGCCGATACGCGGAGTCCGTTCTGCGCGGCTGTGGAATGCCGTAGCGCCGCTCCCAAGCGCGCAACGTGGACGCCGGAACGCCCGTCAGCTCCGCGACCACCTGAATGCGGTACGGGCCGAGCGTTCCCTCATTTTCCGGCGACGAGTCCGCAGGCGGCATCCCACCGAGAAGCTGCTCGCGGACGTCCACGGTGTCAAATGTTTGCACAAGGTTTGGAAAAGCGAGCCTCCTTTCCGGGAACTTGCGCGCTCCTCCCCCTCCGCACCTTGCACAAACCTTGTACAGACTTTATACACGGCGGCATGAAGATCTTACTGGTGATGCCTACCCCGTTCGAAAAAGGCCGCCTCGGGCTCGAGAACGTCATTTGGCTCTCCGAGCCCGTGTCGCTCACGGCCGTCGGCGCCGCGGTGTCCGATCGCCACGAGGTGCGGGTACTCGATTTGCGCTTGGAGGCCGAAGGCGCGTTGCTCGAAACGTTGCTCGAGTTCGAGCCCGACATCGTCGGCACGACGAGCATGACCACCGACGCCTATCAAGCGAAGGCGGTTCTGCGTACGGCCCGAAACGTCTGTCCGCACGCGCTCACCGTCGTGGGAGGTCACCACCCCACGCTCACTCCCGAAGAGTTCGAGGAGGACTTCATCGACGTCATCGTTCAAGGTGAAGGGGAGCACACGTTCCGAGAAATCGTGGAACGCTGGGAAGCTCAGCGGGCGCACGGCGACCGCAGCTTCCAAGGTGTGGCCGGAGCTCGCTACCGCGCGTCGAACGGCGCCCGCTGCGTCAACCGCAAGCGCGAGCAAACGGCGAACTTGGACGAGCTACCGGTGCCGGACCGTCGCCTGCTCGACAAGTACCGCGGACGCTACTTTTTCACGGGGATTCGTCCCATGGCGTCCATTTTTACCTCGCGTGGGTGCTCCTTCGACTGCAACTTCTGCGCAATCTGGGAGTTTTACGAGCGTCGCACTCGCTTCTTGTCAGCGTCGAAAATCGTCGACCAGATGGAGGCCTGCGCCGAGCCGTTCGTGTTTCTCTTGGATGACAACTTTCTCACGAGTCGCAAGCGCGCCGTCGCGCTGTGTGACGAGCTCGAACGACGGTCGGTCAAAAAGTACTGGATGACGCAAGGGCGCACGGACTTTGCGGCAGATCACCCCGAGCTCATGGAGCGTCTCGCCAAAAACGGCCTGGTGATGGTGCTGTCGGGGTTCGAGTCCAACAGCGACGACAACTTGGCGGCGCTCCGCAAGCGGTCCACCTGGCAAAAGAACAAAGCCGCGAGCGACGTGCTGAAGAAGAACGGCATCATTTCGACCGGCATCTTCATGGTGCGCCCGGACTTCACCAAAGAGCAGTTCGACCAGCTGTTCGAGTACGTGAACTCCCTGTCCATCGCCATTCCGCTGTTTACGATATTGACGCCGCTGCCCGGCACTCAGCTCTACAAGGCGTACAAGGACAAGCTGCTCACCACGGACCACCGCCTGTTCGACCTTTTGCACGCAGTTTTGCCCACGCGCCTGCCGCGCGACGAGTTCTACAAGGAGTTCTGCCGCGCGTATCCGGCCACCAAGGCCAGCTTTCACGACGCCGCGCTGAACATTCTGCGTAAGAGGAGCGACTTCATCGGCAAGACGTTCACGGGCATGTTGTGGTTTTTTGCTCGCACCTTCCGCTATCAAAAGATTCAGTACGACTACCGATCCTTCTTGCGAGACGAGGAGGGGCTCCTCAATGGCCCCGGCGCCGTCGCCGGCCTCACGTGGCAGGACATTCACTACCCCACGGGGGAAGAAGCCGATCCGCCGCGAGCTCAGGCTCCTTCGACGCGCATCACACAACTGCGCATCCCAAAGCGCACCTGGGTGGACGAGCTACCGACGTCGTCCGCAAACACCCTTCAAGCCACCGCAGGAGCCGCACAATGACGACCAGCACCTTTCTGACGAGCCTACGCCACGAAGTGGAGCGCCATCCCGGCGTGAATCACTTGTTTTTGCAGCGCTGCGCCACCAGCCCGTTCTCGCGCGAGGACTACCGCGTTCTCGGAGAAAATCACTACCCCCTCGTGTGCGTCTTTACGAACTACTTGGAGCGTTTGCTCGTGCGCGCGCCGTCCAGCGCCGCCAAGTCTTGGCTCGCCAAGGTGCTCATCGACGAATACGGCGAAGGCTCCGACGGACACGACCATGCTTCTCTGTACGCGGACTTTTTGCGCGCCGCCGGCAGCACGGTCTTTGACCAGCCGGCTACTTCCCTCGTCCACGCGCCAGCCGCCCGGTTCATCGCCGAGCATCGACGAATCGTGACCGAAGAGCCCTTCCTCGTCGGTTTGGGTGCGGTGGGCCCCGGCCACGAATGGGCGATTCCGAAAATGTTCGACGCCATCATTCTCGGTCTCCGACGCGCCCGCTTCCACGAATCAGAAATTCTGTACTTCACGCTTCACGTCGAGCAGGACGTGGACCACGGCACGTGGCTCGAGCAAGCCCTCTCGGAGTTCGGCAGCACGGAAGAAGCGCGCTCCCAAATCCGTCGAGGCACCCTCTTGTCGCTGGAGGCCCGGGCCCGCTTTTGGACCGGCGTTCAAAGCGCGGTGGTCCACTACCGCCAGCCCCGGGCCGTCCGCAGTGACGGTCCGCGTCCCCGAAGTGTCGGGGAAGAAATCGCACTGTCCGTCTGGGACGCGCTCCCGTTCGCACATCGCTTGGAAAACCAACTGCAGGCGCTGGTGGAGCGTCGACGGCCGAGGCTTGGGGAGCTCATCGAGCAAGGGCGCTTCTGAGCTCCGCGCTCGCAGGTGCTTCCTCTGCCTAACGTCGGCCCGAGATTGGCCGCAGTGTGGGGGGCGCCAGGCATTCAGGCGCCCAGGGAGGACACTCATGCTCAAGCAAGGAACTCGTCTCGGTCTGTTGTTGGCGCTCAGCGTCACCTGTGCGTGCTCGCGCAAAGAGCCCCCGCCCGCGAACGAACAACCGGCCGACGCGCTGGTCGGCGCCGAACGCGGCAAGGTTACCGCAACTGCCAACATCAAGCCGACCGAAGGCAACCAGGCCCAAGGGCAGCTCACGCTCACTCAAGAATCCGACGGAGTCCGCATTCGCGGCACGATTTCCGGCCTACAAAAGGACTCGACGCATGGCTTTCACGTGCACGAAAAGGGCGATTGCTCCGCGCCGGACGCCAAGAGCGCCGGGGAGCACTTCAACCCGGCCCATGCGCCCCATGGAAAGGCAGAGTCCGGCGAGCACCACCTGGGCGATATCGACAATTTGAAGGCCGGCCCCCAAGGCGACGCCACGGTCAACGTGCTGATCTCCGGCGCCAAACTCTCGGACGGCTCGCCCAGCGACTTGATCGGCAAGTCCTTCATCGTTCACGCCGGACCCGACGACTACAAGACGCAGCCCTCCGGAAACTCCGGACCACGCATCGCCTGCGGCGTCATCACCAAGCAGTAACCGGAGGCACTCGACAAAAGAGCGGCGTAGTCGAAACCTTTGCAGACTGCTGCCGGTACAAGCCGCGACAAAGCGAGGTTCGACGATGCGCTACAAGCAGCTCGGGGGCACGGGTTTGGTCGTGTCCGAAGTTTGTCTCGGGACCATGACGTTCGGTGGCAAAGGGTTTTGGACCGCCATTGGTACGCTCGATCAATCGGTGGCGGACGCCATCGTCGCGCGCGCTCTCTCGGCCGGCGTGAACTTCATCGACACCGCGAACGTGTACTCGGAGGGTTTGTCCGAGGAAATCACGGGGCGTGCGATAGTGAGCTCCGGCAGAAAGCGTTCGGACGTCGTGCTCGCCACCAAAGGCTTCGGCGCGGTGGGCCCAGGCGTGAACGACCGCGGGGCTTCCCGCGGGCACTTGATGGAAGCCGTCAAAGGCAGCCTGAAGCGGCTCGGAACGGACTACATCGATCTGTATCAGATCCACGGGTTCGATCCGATCACGCCCCTCGAGGAAACCGTCCGCGCTCTCGAGGATCTCGTGCGCCAAGGACACGTGCGTTACGTGGGCGTGTCCAACTGGCCCGCGTGGACCATCATGAAGGCGCTGGGTATCGCCGATCGCCACGGTTGGACGCGCTTTTCGACGCTGCAAGCGTACTACAGCATCGCGGGGCGGGACCTCGAACGAGAGTTGGTGCCGCTCATCGAATCCGAAAAACTCGGACTCATGGTGTGGAGTCCGCTCGCTGGTGGCCTCCTCAGCGGAAAGTACGAACGGGAAGGCAAAGGTCCCGAGGGTGCGCGCCGGGCCACATTCGACTTTCCCCCCGTCGACAAAGAGCGCGCCTTCGCGTGCGTGGACGTGATGCGCACCATCGCCCAGGAGCACGGGGTGTCGGTCGCACGCATCGCGCTAGCGTGGCTGCTCCACAAGCCCGCCGTGATGTCCATCATCGTGGGCGCCAAGAACACGGAGCAGCTGGACGACAACCTGAAGGCCACGGAAGTGCGCCTCTCCCGGGAAGAGCTCGCCAAGCTGGACGCCGTGAGCGCGTTGCCCCCCGAATACCCCGGTTGGATGCTCGAGCGCCAAGGCCAGGACCGCATCCCCAAGTCCTGACTCCTCCTTTCCTGTGCGCGGTCCGTGGAAAGACTGCGCGCATTCCGCGAAATAAGAGGCTCAGCGGGCCGGCTCGGCCCTTCCGCTGTCGGCGAGAGGGTCGAGCACTTGAACGCGCCGGGGGGTTTCTTCGAGCTCGCGCTCGAGCGCTTCCCGAACTTCTTTCGCGAGCACTTCCGTGACTTTCCGCCGCAGGTCTTTGCGGGCGGTCACCAGACCGATTTCTCGCACGGGAGAGGGCGACGTGAGCGGCCGAAGCTGCGCACGCCTGCGCGCTGCCGGCAAGCGTTTGGCCACGAGCTCTGGAATGACCGTCGTGCCCACGCCCTCGTCCGTGAGGCGCACCAGCGTATCCAGGCTGCCACTCTCGAACTCGAGAGCGCGGCTCTTTCCCGGATGACGCGTGCGGCAATAGGCCAGCACCTGACTCCGAAAGCAGTGCCCCTCGGACATGATCAAGAGATCCCGACGTTCCAGCTCCTTCTGCGGGATCGCCTGCTTTTCCGCGAGTGGGTCGTTCGGGGGCAGGTACGCGAACATGGCCTCGCGACCCAGCGGAAGCTCGTAGATGCCGTCCGCGCCCAGCGGCGTGGACAAGAGCCCCGCGTCGAGCGTGTCCGCCTGCAAGCGAGCCACGATCTCTTCGGTCTTCAACTCCTCGATGGTGAGCTCCACGCGGGGGTACTTGCGCGAGAAGTCGCCGAGAAAGAGCGGGAGTAGCGTGGAGGCCATGCTCGGAATGACGCCGAGGCGATAGCGGCCCCCCGGCTCCGCCTCCTCCGCCACCACTTGGGCCAAGCGCTCCACCTCGCGCAGCACCGTGCGCATTTGCAGGAGCGCGGCCTTGCCCTCCTCGGTGACGAGCACGGGCTTTTTGCTACGGTCGAACAGCACCACGCCAAGGAGCTCCTCCAGCTTGGCCAACTGCATGCTGAGGCCCGACTGTGACACGTGGGAGGCTGCGGCGGCGAGCCTGAAATTCCCCGCGTCCTCTACGGCGACGGCGTACCGGAGCTGCGTGAGGGTGACCTGGGAAAGGTCCATACCCGAACCTTAAGATTCACTTTCAGTGAACGCAAGGTAAGAACGTTCGATTTGATTCATGGACGCAGCCGTACCATGTTCGTCATCGAAGCGAACGCCGGACGTCACCGGCCTCGAAACATCGAAGCTCAGCAAGGAAGAAAAATGTCTCTCATCAACACCACCATCAAACCCTTCTCGGCCACGGCGTTTCACGACGGCAAGTTCGTCGAGGTGAGCGATCAATCCGTCCGCGGCAAGTGGAGCGTGTTCGTCTTCTACCCCGCGGACTTCACGTTCGTGTGCCCGACCGAGCTCGAGGACTTGGCCGACACCTACGCGGAGTTCCAGAAGCTCGGCGTGGAGATCTACGGCGTATCCACGGATACGCACTTCGCTCACAAGGCGTGGCACGACACGTCGCCCGCCATCAAGAAGGTCAAGTACCCGCTCATCGGCGACCCCACCACGCGCCTCGCGCGTAACTTCGAGGTCCTCATCGAGGAAGAAGGCCTCGCGCTCCGTGGCAGCTTCGTCGTCAACCCCGAGGGCGTCATCAAGCTCTACGAAATCCACGACAACGGCATCGGTCGCGACGCCAAGGAGCTGCTCCGCAAGGTCAAGGCCGCGCAGTACGTTGCTTCTCACCCCGGCGAGGTTTGCCCCGCCAAGTGGACCGAGGGCGAGAAGACGCTCAAGCCGTCGCTCGACCTCGTCGGCAAGATCTGACCTTACGTGCGGTCGTTCGGGTTCGTCGAGCTCTGCTCGGCGAACCCGCTCCGCACGCGCCGCGCGGAGCTGAGCCGTCGCTCCTCCCCCCTTCATTTCTTCACATTCCCGCAAGCCCCCGAGAACCGCCATGCTCGACGACACGCTGAAGACCCAGCTCGCTTCTTACCTCACGCATCTGAAGCAGCCCATCACGCTCACCTTCGCGAAGGACGACTCCGTTGCGTCCCGCGAGCTCGGCGAGCTCTTGGCAGAAATCGCCGCGGCTTCGACGCTGGTCACCGTGAGCGAAGGCGCGGCCGAGCCAGGCGTACGCACGCCCTCGTTCTCCATTGCCCGCACGGGCGATTCCCCGCGCGTCACGTTCGCGGGCCTCCCGCTCGGGCACGAGTTCACCTCGCTGGTGCTCTCGCTCTTGCACGTCAGTGGGCACCCGCCGCGCATTTCGGACGAGGTGCGCTCGCAGGTCGTCGGGCTGTCGCGCAAGATGCACTTCGAGACGTACTTCTCGCAGTCGTGCCAAAACTGTCCGGACGTGGTGCAGGCGCTCAACACGCTCGCCGCGCTGAACCCGAACGTCACGCACGTCGCCATCGACGGCGCGCTCTTCCAAGAGGAAGTGAACGAACGCCAGGTCATGGCCGTGCCCACGATCTACCTGAACGGCGAACGGTTCGGTCAAGGTCGCATGGAGCTCGAAGAGGTTCTGGCGCGCATCGACACAGGTGCCACCAAGCGCCGCGCCGAAGAAATTTCGGCCAAGGCCCCGTTCGACGTGCTGATCGTCGGCGGTGGGCCCGCGGGCGCCGCCGCAGCCGTTTACAGCGCCCGCAAGGGCATCCGCACCGGCATCGTCACGGACCGTTTCGGCGGTCAGGTGGCGGACACGTTGGGCATCGAAAACTACATCTCCATCCTGGAAACCGAGGGGCCCAAGCTCGTCGCCGCCTTCGAGGCGCACGTCGACGCGTACGACGTGGACGTCATGAAACACGAACGCGTCAAGCGCCTGGTGCCCGGGGATTTCATTGGCGTCGAGCTCGAAAGCGGCGCCAAGCTCTCCGCCAAGACCGTCTTGGTGGCGACGGGTGCACGCTGGCGTGACCTCGGGGTGCCCGGGGAAGCGGAGTACCGCACGCGCGGCGTGACCTACTGCCCCCACTGCGACGGGCCCCTGTTCAAGGGCAAGCGTGTCGCCGTGATTGGCGGAGGCAACTCGGGCGTGGAGGCCGCCATTGACTTGGCGGGTGTGGTCGAGCACGTCACGCTCATCGAGTACCTCGACGTCCTCAAGGCCGACGACATCCTGGTTCGCAAGCTGAAGAGCCTTTCGAACGTGGACATCGTCACCTCGGCAAAAACCACGGAAATCGTCGGAGACGGACGGCAAGTCACCAGCCTTCGCTACGAAGACCGCAAGACCACCGTCGTCAAGGAGCTGCCCGTGGCCGGAGTCTTCGTGCAAATCGGGCTCCTTCCGAACACGGACTTCTTGCGAGGCACGGTGGAGCTCACCAAGTTCGGTGAGGTGGTCGTGGACGCGCATGGGCGCACCAGCGTCCCCGGCGTTTTCGCGGCCGGAGACGTGACCACCACGCCCTTCAAGCAGATCATCATCGCCGCGGGCGACGGCGCCAAGGCAGCGCTCGGCGCGTTCGATCACCTGATTCGCGTGACCGCCCCGGCGGCGTGAGGTCGCGGCACGGCTCGGTCTTCCCCCATGACCGAGCCGTGCTTTCTCACACGGCCTGCACCTCGTCCAGCGGTCGGAGCTCGGAGAGCATCGTCGGCACGAGCTCGGAGACGGTCGGATGAATGTGCATGGCGCGGCGGATCACCGTCCACGGTGCCTTCGCGTACATCACGTCGAGAATCGAGTGAATGACCTCGTCGCCGCCCGTGCCGAGGATCGCGGCGCCCAGGATGGCGTCCGTCTCGGCGTCGACCGCGACCTTCATGAAGCCCTGCGTCTCGCCCTTCTCCACCGCGCGTCCGACGCGCGTCATCGGCAGCTTGGCGACGAGCGCCTTGCGCCCGCTCTTGCGAATCTCCCCCTCGGTCAGACCGACTCGACCGAGCGGCGGATCGATGTACAGCGCGTAGGCGGTGATCCGGTCGCTCACGCCGCGCGAGTCGTTCTCGAGCAAGTTGGCGATCACGATTTCCCCGTCGTTGTACGACGTGTGCGTGAACGCCCCCTTGCCGTTGCAGTCGCCGAGCGCCCAAATCCCCGGGACGTTCGTGCGGAGCTGGTCGTCGACCACGACGTAACCCCGCTCGTCGACCGCGACCCCCGCCTTCTCGAGGCCCAAATCGTGCGTATTCGGGCGGCGGCCGACGGCGAGCAGCACGTGCGACCCGCGCGCCTCCGGCGCACCGTCGGCACACTCGACGGCAGCTACGATTTCATCGCCGTGCTTGGAGAAGCCGATGCATTGGGCGTTCGTGCGCACCTCGACGCCTTCGCGCTCGACGATTTCCCGGATCGCGGTCGACACGTCCTCGTCCTCGCGACCGATGAGGCGCTGCCCCATCTCGATCACCGTGACCTCGGCGCCAAAGCGCCGAAACGCCTGACCGAGCTCGAGACCGATGTAGCTGCCGCCAACGACGATCAGGTGCCTCGGCAGAAAGTCCACCGACATCAGCGAGCTGTTGTCGAGCCAGTCGATCTCACGGAGCCCCGGCATGTCGGGAACGAGCGCCCTGCCGCCGACGTTGATGAAGATCTTGTCCGCGTGGAGGCGCTCTCCGCCGACGCTCACCACGTGCGCGGACTCGAAGCGGGCGTGGCCCTGGTAGACGGTGCAGTTTTCCAGGCTCCGCAGCCAGTCTTCGAGGCCCGTGCGCGACTCCTTCGAAACCGCGTCTTTTCGGGCCATGACTCGCTTCATGTCGACGCGTACCGAGCCGACGTCCACGCCATACTCGGCGGCGCGAGCGGCCAAACGCGCCGCGTAGGCGCTCGCCACCATCGTCTTGGTCGGAATGCAGCCGGTATTGACGCACGTTCCGCCAAACGCGCCGCGCTCGATGACCGCGACCTTCATTCCGGTGCGCGCCAGACGCGAGCTCACGTAGGGACCGGCTTGGCCTGTGCCGATGACGATCGCGTCGTAGGTACTCACGTCTGCAGCTCCGCGCCCCCCGCGCCGCGACCCTGTGCGAAACGGGCGGACGATGATGTCTGGCTTCACGTCCTGACGGACATTCGTCCTGCTTCGTCACATGATGAATGCATCGCGTCGCCGCGCCAGGTCCGTCCCGGTGGCTCGAGCCGACCGCGCTGCACAGCCACGGCTGCGCCGCGCCCGAGCGGCCTCGCCGCGCCTGAGTGCCCTCGCCAAAACCGAGTGCAATACTGTCAGGGCAGCTTGCGCCCGCTTTGCCGGAGCACGAGCTCGATGCGGCGATTCTTCTTTCGCCCTTCGGCTCTCACGTTGCTCGCCGCCGGGCGGTATTCCGCAAAGCCAGTCGCAGCCAGGCGATTGCCCGGCACCTTTCCGGTTTCTTGAAGGAAGCGCACCACGTTCGTGGCGCGCGCCGTCGAAAGCTCCCAGTTCGTGGGAAAGCGCTCTTGCGTGGCCGGGTTCACGACGCGCGCATTGTCCGTGTGCCCCGCCACCTCAATCGTGAAGTCCGAAAGCTGAGCCAGCGTGGGTGCGACCTGGCCGAGCACCTTCTGCCCACTCTCCATGACCTCGGCCTTGCCCGACTCGAACAAGATCTGGTCTGCCAAATCGACCACCAGGTCATTGCCGCGGCGCACGACGTTCACGTTTCCCGCCTGAATTTCCGGCTCCAGCATGGCGGTGAGCTCCGTTTGGAGCCGCTTCAGCTCGGTCTCGAGGCGTTCCTTTTCCGCCTTCGTCTGAGACAGCTGTCCCGACAGCTGCTCTTGGGCGAGCTTCAGCTCGGAGAGCGCCTTTTCGGAATCCGAAGCCTTGCGGTCGGCATTCTGGTTGCGCTCTTCCGCGTCGCCCAAGCGCAGAAGCAGCGACGCTCGCTCTGCGCGCAGCGGCAAGTACGAGTACCACACGAACGCACCCGCCCCCGCGACGACGAACACGAACAAGAGCCAACCAAGCCAGCCGCCGCGGCGCTGCACGACCAGTTTCTGGGCCAGTAGGTCGTCGACTCTCTGGGCTTCGGGATCGTTTTTGGTCACGTCGGAAACGGTATCATCATTCGATGAACGATTGGCCGATTGACTCCACCGATTCGTTCGACCTCGAGACTCATGTCTGAACCTTGGCGTCACCCTGAAACGCAAAGCCGCGCCGGGGGGACACTCGGTGCGTCCAGGTACCGGAGCAGGGCTTCCGCTAACTCATGCGGGCGCTGCCAATGCAGAAAGTGTCCAGCTTCTCGAAAGCGCTCGAGCGCACAGTTTTCGAGAACGGCGCAAAGCTCTTCGCCCTGCCGAATTGGAATGATGCGATCCTTTTCGCCCCAGAACAAAGCGACCGCCGGCAAGCTTTGCACTTCTGCCGCGCGGTGCAGAAAGTTGCGTGTCTGGCCGCGCCAGCTGATGACGTCGCGCACCGTTCGCGCGAAGGCGCGCGCCGTGCCGGGCGAAGCGTTCATGCTGTGCAGCAGAAGCCACTCGTCGGTGCTCGGCGCATGCCCGTTCAAGTGCGCCAGGAGCCGCGTTGCGGGACCCATCCAAGGCTGCCCGAACCGCTCCACCACGTATGGCAGCGCCGCCAAGCGAAGCTCGAGCGCCAAGTCACGCCCGAGGCCGCCAGGGGCCACCAGCGCGAGCCGCCGGATCGCGCTGGCGCGGTAGAGAAGGAGCCACAAGGCCAGCCCCCCGCCGAACGAATGCCCCACCACATCGCATGTATCGACGCCGATCCGGGTAAGCCACGCATGCACCAAGCGAGCCTGCCAGTCGAGCGTGTAGCTGGCGTCCGGCCGCGCCGATAAGCCGCACCCGGGCAAATCCAGGCCCAGCACGCGATGGCGCCGTCCGAGGTCCTCCATCACCGGCCACCACGTCCGCTCCGAGTCGGAGAGACCATGCAGAACGACGACGACGCTGCCCGCTCCACGCTCGGACCAATGGAGCTCGACACCTTCGACGGTCTCTCGGAAGCACTCGGGCGCCTGTCGACCCGGAGCAGCCGAGGGTGGCGCTTCCTTCGAGCTTTGCACGTCGCCACACACTGACATCCAACTTCAGCGAATGCACTGCTTCCGTGCCGCGGAGCGCCAAACGTCACGAATCGAGACCTTCATGAGCCAGTTCAATCGTGCTGCCGACCGCCTCATGCCGCCCAGGTGCAGCCGCTCTTCCCTTGGGTTCCTCGCTCCACGCCCGTCGACCTTCACGCAAAGGAATAGCGCCGATAAAACCAGCGCTTCACCAAGTCGACCGCGAACAAATAGGCAAGCACGAGCGGAATCAGCACGACGAAGAACAGCAGAGGAAGCGGCGCAAAGCCGGTCCTGCTCGATGCTCTTGGACGAAGTCCAGGGCCACACTGAGCACCACCATCACGATGATGATCATCGCGGAGACCTAGCCCGGGCCCAGATCATGACGGCCGAGAGCTGTCCCCCGGAAAGCTCGCAGGCTTTTCGAGGCTCGCCCCGTTGTCCTCGGTTCTGGGGCGTTTTGCCCTCGTCGGCCCGAAAACCGCTCGGTGGCGCCGCGTCGGCTCAGCGCGGTCCGAACCACGTGCTCAGCGCATCACGAAGCCCGTCGTCCGTGCCAATTCCGACCCAAGCGACATGCCCGTCCGGGCGAATCAACACGGCAGTTGGCGCAGGAACGGCGCCCAGCACAGGAAGCTCCCACGCGCCCGCGTAGCGAGCGTCGACTCGCTCCACCTGCTCCGTCCACTGAGCAATATCTAGCGCGCCGGGCTCGCCGAGATGAAGCAACACGGGGCGGCCGCCGTGAAGCAGGGAGAATACCCGCTGGGGCCCGCTTTCCGTGTTCAAATCGAGGTCAGGCATGCGGCGCCCAAGCAGCGGATGTCCAACGCCCAAGTCGTAGCGAGTGTCCAAGCCAGACATCATCCCGGCGTAGCGCTTGCGAGGCTCGTCCATCGACAGCAGCTCGGACATCTTCCCGTGCAGAGCCCGCGTCCGCTCGTCTCCGCGCATGAGCGCAACTTGCGCCAGAGTGTTTTCGAGCACGCGCCGAGCGACCGGATGGCGCTCGGCTTGGTAGGTATCGAGGAGGCTTTCCGGTGAGGTACCGCGAACGACTTGGGCCAGCTTCCATCCCAAGTTCACGGCGTCTTGCACCCCGATGTTGAGGCCTTGTCCGCCGGTCGGCGCGTGCACGTGCGCCGCGTCCCCGGCCAGAAGAACCCGTCTCTCACGGTAAACAGCCGCTTGCCGCGCAGCATCGCTGAACCTCGAGAGCCAAGTAACGCCATGAACGCCGAAATCGGTTCCCCAGACGGCGATGAGCGCCTGGCGCAGCTCGTCCAAAGTCGGCTCGTCGCCTTTCACGACGTGCGGTTCGGCCAAGACGACGCGCACGCGCTTGCCGTCCTCGAGCTTGGCAATGGCATTGATCCCCTTCTCACCGAAGCGGGCGCCCACGGGCGGCTCTTCAGCCAACTCACCCTCGGCAATCAAGTAGCTGACGGACGCGTCCCAACCCGGAAACTCGATGCCGGCCTTCTTGCGGATCAGGCTGCGACCTCCGTCGCAGCCGACGAGGTACTGGGCGCGTAGCGAACCGCCGTCGGACAGCGCGACATCGACGCCGCTGTCGTCCTGGGCGAAATCCGTCACCTCACATCCCCGATAGATCGGTACGGAGAGCTCATCGACCCATGCAGCGAGGAGGCGCTCGATGTGGTTCTGCGTGAGCGCGAGCCCGTAGTTGTGACGCGTCGGAAAGTCATTGATGTCGAGGGGGATCAGCGCAAAGCCCGCGATCTGCATCGCTTTCCCTTCCGCCAAGAACCGCTCCGCGACGCCCCGCTGATCCAGCACCTCGATGGTGCGAGAGTGCAGACCGCCTGCGCGTGAACCGGCGAGCTCTTGGCTCTCTCGCCGTTCGACGATGGCGACGTCGACGCGCAAGAGCGCCAGCTCTGCCGCCAACGTCAACCCCGTTGGACCTCCTCCAACGATCACGACTGCATGCCCAGTGATGCTCTTCATGAGGATCACCCTGCGGCGAGACCCGGGACTTGCGGCAAGCCCCCGTCTCTGGCACATGGTGAGAGTGGAGAGAGGCAAGAGCCTCTCTCCGTTTTTTTGGGGCTCGGGCCGCTCCGTTGCCGGCGGCACGCCAAATTTTCGCGACAGCGAGCGTTTCTCGACGTTGTGACGCGTCGCTCGAAGACGTCCCGCTCTCAGCGAATGATGTCCCCGGGCAGGATTTCGCCGCAGCCGGTGAAGTCCAGGGTGGTCTCCAGACGAAAGTTGGAGCCGGACGTTTGACGCTCGGCTTGGAACAAATCGAACGTGTAAACGTTGCCGATCTCGAGTCCGAACGTGGCCGCTCGTTCGTCGAGACTGACCGAGCCCTCCTGAGCTTCGTGAATACCACTGAGGTTCACGGCCAGGTGCCCATTGATGTAGACGAACACGTCGTCGTCCCCGCGGAAGGTGAACACCTCGCCGCCCTTGTACTCGAACTTGGTGTGGAGCTCGGTCGTGAAGAAGTACGAATCCATGAAGCCCACGTCTCTCAGAGGAAAGAACGCGGTGGAGTCGTAAACGAACGTTTGTCCGACAGGCTCGAGCCAAAGGTCCACGGCAAACGGCAGATTGACGCCTTCGAGGTTCTGGTACCACTCGTCCAGGTGCAGCGGGCCACCTTCGCTCGTCTTCTGCGGCTTGCGAGTTTCCCCGATCGGACTTTGCACTTCGTATTCGTCCCAGTCGTCGGCATTTTCGAAATCGTCATGCGCTGCTTCAAAGTCCCGCACGATGACTCGCAGAATGTTCGCGCACTCCCCTTCGGACGCAGCGACCTCGGCGAGAGGTCCCAAGACCTTGAACCCACCCTTGCCCGTCGCAGGGCGCAGCGCGTCGGCTGGCGAGAATCCCTCCGGCAGCGTGTCGACAATCGCCACGGGCACCTCGGTCGTCGGGGAGTTTCCGTCTCCCCCTGGCAAGAGCACCGGCCCTCCAGACGAAGTGCCTCCACTCGCGCTGGTGTGCCCGCCACTCCCCACCGGCGCGCCGCCTCCGCTGCCTCCCACCAAAGAGTCACCCTCGTGTTCCTGAGAGCTCCCACTGCAAGCCGTCTGGGCGAAGAGTGCCAGCGTGAACGCCGAAGCCAGGAGGGACGGTCTGCCGCGGAAGATCGAAGCCATGGTGGCCTATAGTTGCGCGAAGACACCCAAGACCGTCCAAGTACCGCGTAGCTCGGAATTTCACGCACGCAGCGGAACTCGAACAGTGAGTCTGTCGGGAGGTCGAGAGCTCGGTCTCCGCAAGCTCGAGCCGAGGCCGACAAGGCGCCCCAAGCGCTCGATCCCGGTGTAGTTTTCGAGCGCTCGTCTCGGCGGGCAACCTTCCGTCCATCACGTGTCTCGGAGCCCTGCACCAATGAACACGCACCCCTCCCACCTCGGCTCAGGCGATGTGCGGCACAGCACCCACCTCGGCTCGTGCCTTTGGCTCTTGGGTTGGCTCCTGTCCGTCGCTTGCAGCTCGCCGGGCGGGTCGGAAGGCGGCACGGGCGGCGCGCTTGGCGGAGGCGCGGCGGCCCCCTCCGGCGGCGCCAGCTCCGGCGGAGTGAGCTCCGGCGGCGCCACGACGGCGGACGGCGGAAGCGGCGGCCTTTCGAGCAGCGGCGGCGCAGTGGGCGACGGCGGAGCTGCAACCGGCGGAGCAGGCAGCGGCGGACTTGCCAGCACGGGAGGCAGCGGCGGCGCATCAGGCGGCAGCCCCGGCAACTTCGAGCCCCCGTTCATTCTCGGCGCGGACATTTCCAGCGTGCAGGAGAGCACTGTTCCGTTCGTCGACACGGACGGACAAACCAAGAGCATTTTTGCGCTGCTCCGAAATCACGGCTTCAACTACGTGCGCCTCCGCACCTTCGTCGATCCCTCGGCGCCCTACGGTTACGCATCTTCCGCCAACGGCTGCACCGGCAAGGCGGAAGCGTTCGGCGACAAGCTGCACGTCATCGAATACGGCAAACAAGTCAAACAGGCCGGCATGGGCCTGCTCATCGACTTTCATTACAGCGACGTGTGGGCCGATCCGGGCAATCAAATCATTCCCGCGGCGTGGCGCTCCGCCGGCAGCATCAGCGAGCTCGCTGCGCTGCAAAAAGCCTACACCAAGGACTTCATCGAAAGCGCCATCGCGGCCGGTGCTCGCCCGGACATGGTGCAAATCGGCAACGAAATCACTCCGGGCATGATGGCGCACGTGCCGGGCCCCAACACGGACTGTTGGGGCAATCAGCCGCAAAGTGCGCCGTTCGGAGGCACCGCCTCCAACCAAAACTGGGACAACCTGGCCACGCTGCTCAAAGCCGGCATCGAGGGCGTACGTGAGGTCGATCCCGCCATTCAGATCATGCTGCACGTGGAAAACACGGACGATTTGGACGGCGTCAAATGGTGGCTCGACAGCGCGCTAGCGCGCGGTGTGGAGCTCGATGTGTTCGGTATGTCTTGTTACACCGCGTTTCAGGGGCAACCTTCGGTGTGGCAGGCCACCTTCACGAACCTCGCGCAGAGCTACCCGGACCTGAAGTTCGTGATTGCGGAGTACAACCCCGAGCGCACGCAGGCCAACCAGATCATGAAGAACCTACCGAACGGCCGCGGCCTCGGAACGTTCTTCTGGGAGCCCAGCCTGGGCGGCGAATGGGGCAGTTCCATGTTCACTTGGCAAAACGGCTCCCAAGTCGCCAACAGCGCAGACTTCGCGGAGTTCGACGCGCTCCTCCCCAGCTTAGGTCTGTAGGGCGTATTCTGAGAGGTCGGGGCTTACAGCGCAGCCGCTCCGACGAGCACGTGTCGCTCCTTCGCGCGCACGGAGATCACACGGAAAGTCAGCTTCGCGTCGACGGACTCCCAACGTGACTTGAACCGGGCGATGTCCTCCACCGCGCGGTCCACCTTGCCGCGAACGATTCGTCCGTCGGGTAGCCTGCACTCGAACACACGGGACTCCGGAAGAATGCCGAGCAAACGGCCCTCGAGAGCTTCGGTGCGTTCCCCGATATCCTCGTCCCGCAGGGCGTCGATAACGCGCTTCACATCTGAGCTCGAGCTCAAGCGCACTTGCCGGTTCTCGAACTCCGCCGCAAACACGGCATCGTTGTCAGCAAGCACCTTGGCGAACGCTCTCACCTTGGAAGCCGCGCGAGGATGCACTTCCGCGATGAGGTCCGACATCGCGTCCTCGTCGGCAATCGCTGCCCCTTGAATCAACGAGAGCGTGGTCGAGATCGCCTGCGCGTACGTATCGACTGGCGGAGGCCCTAGTGGAAGCATGGCTTGCGGCGCCTCCGCCGCCAGAGCGGGAGGAAGCTCGAGTTCGAACCCAAATGAGCCGACAGCGGTGTCGACGATTTGGAGGCTACGCGCGCCCACGCCAGGTACCGGCCCCGTCGCCTTCAGCTCAGGAGCGGTGAGTGACGCCGCAACCGTATCGATTGCGTCGATCAGTCCCTTCAGCGCCAACGAAGCGAAATTGGCATCGATCGCGTGGGAGCCATGCACCGGCGCTCCGCGAAACGTGATCGGAAACGGCTTCGGTTGAGGCTCCATGGAGAGGCGCGCAACTTCCTCCTCGACATCGGCGAGGCGTGACTCGAGCCCCATCCTCTCGATGAAGCGATCTTCTGGCAGCTCACTCAGCAACTGCTTGAGCGCTGTCGCCTCCGAACGCAGCTGCCGTAGCGGACTACGCGCCATGTGGGTTACCCCTCTCCGCTAACTCACCGCGGCGAGCCTCGAGCAGGCCCTCGGCTGCCGCATCGTCGTCGGTGAGAGAGAGCTGAACGAAGCCCTTCCATCGATTGTCGTCGCGCCGATGGCTCCACATGGAGTACCAGTAGGAGATGAGCTTCGCGGTCGGTTCGTCCAGCGGCAGGTCGAGCCGAATTACGTAGTGGTCCACACGGTAGTGGAGCTTGGCCTCGTGATTCCTGAAAAGTCGAGGTGCGGCCATCGCCCGTTGCCGGGCCGTGGCGACGTCGCCAACCCGCAAGAACGACACGACGTCGACGTCACCTGGCGACCGCCCGCGACTCAGCTCGATGTCCTCGACGAAGCTCCCATCAACCCACTGGAACCCCTCCCCGAATCCCGCGGCTCGAAGATCCGAGCGTAGACGCAGGAAGCCCCGTAGAATCTCGCCACGCTCAGCCGTGGTCGCAAAGCGCTCGATCAAGGCTGAGGCGGAGATCCGGTATGGGGACCGGTCAACGTCACTGCCGTCCACCCCAGGGCGGATGGGCGGAATCACACCGTGGATGTCGAAGGCCGGGATTTCCATCGTTTGGCTAAGCGCTGAACGGGCACGTAGCATATCCCTGAACGCTCGGAAAACGCGAGTCGCTCGCCTCGCGATCCTGCTCATGCAAGACACCGGCAACCGACCTTCGACGTCACCGGGTGGTGTTCCGCTTGTTCCCTACTAGCCGCCCGCAGCTCGTCTAGCGTCGGCCGCGTCTTCGGGCGCATGATGCCGCTCACTATGACCTACGAAGACAAGCTGCTCGCCGTATTCGCCCGGTTCCGTGGCGAGGCACTGGACTCCGGCACGCTCGAGCAAATGGAGCGCGTCTGCAACGACGAGGTCTGGCAACACCTCCCGCATCACGTGCGCAGCTCGTGGCGCCTGCACCTCGCCTTCAGCGAAGAAACCCCCGGGCAAATCGAGCTCCGTCCGCATCAACTCCGCGAAGACGGCGCATCGCCCGCAGAGCTCGAAGCCGCGCTCCGCTCCCCCTTCCGCGAAGAAGAGCCCGTGCGCGGCGGCTTCGTCACGTCGTTCAACTTCAACGCTTCGACGTCTGCACCCTCGAGCCCCACGGGCACCAGCTCCTCGAGCACGAGCTCCTCGAGCACGAGCTCGACTAGCACGAGCTCGACCAGCACCAGCAGAGCGACCGTCGCCCAGACGAGCGTCCGCGCAGAGAGCGGAAGCCCTGCGCCCCAGAGCGCCGCCGTCGCGCAAGCGAGCCCCGGCTCCGCCACGCGCGAAAAGGCGCCCGCAGCTCGTTCCGCGTTGGAGCAAATTGCCTTCGCCACCAAGAGCGACGCGCCGCCCGTCGAGCGCGCTCTCGACGCGCGCAGCATTCACGCCCAGGCACAAGCGCTCGGCATTTCCCTTCCGCCCAACTCCTCGCTCTTGGGGCCGTTCCTCGAGGCGCTCTCCTTGGCGACCCACTACCGGGAGCGCGCCGAGCGCGCGGAGGCGGAGCTGGGGGAGATTCTGGCGCGGTTGGACCGAGTCGCGCGGTGATCCTTGTCGGATCTCGGCCAGCCTGCTCGGTCTGCTAGCGCCATCCGCCGCCGAGAGCCCGAAACACGTGAATGCTGGCGAGGTGCTGGCTCCGCAGGGCGTCGATGAGCTCGAGCTCGGCCTGCAAGGCGTTCTGTTGTGCAATCAGCACCTCCAAGTAGTTCGCTCTGCCGACTCGATGGAGGACGTCGGCAAGCTCGACCGTTTGCTCGACGTTCGCCTTTTGCTCGCGCCGGTGCCGGACGACCTTCGCCACGCTATCAAGGGTCGTAATGCCGTTGGCAACCTCCACGTACGCGTGCAGCACCACCTTTTGGTAGTTGTACATGGCCTCGATCTGCAGCGCTTTGGCCATGTCGAATTGCGCCTCGATGGCAGAGCGATTCACGAGGGGCGCCACTAACCCGACGGTGGTCGAATAAAACACGGACCCCGGCACCGAAAAGAGATACCGAGGGTCGAATGCAGCCAACCCCACACCCGCCGTGATCTGCAAGCTCGGGAAAAATGCCGCTTTTGCGGCCTTCAGGTCGCATTTGGCTGCGCGCAGCTGAAGCTCGGCGGCACGCACGTCCGGACGGTGCTCGAGCAAGTTCGAAGGAACGCCAGCGGCTACCTCCGCCGGAACATCCGCCACGAAGGCAGCCGTGCTTCGGCTCACCTCCTCTGGATATCTCCCCAGGAGAAGGTTGAGGCGATTTTCGCCTTCGCGGATCCGCGCAACGATCTCCGCTTCGATTGCCTCGGTGCTTGCCAGCTGCGCAACGAACTGTTGAACAGCCAGCTCGTTCGCACGGCCGGCTTCCTTCTGGAGCCGCACCGCCTCGACTGCCTCCGCCTGTTGAGCAACGGTCCGCTTCAGCACTTCGCTCGTGTGGTCGAGCGCAAGAAGCTCGAAGTAAGCCGAGGCCACCTCCGCCACGAGCCCCGTCTTCACGAGCTCTACGCCAGCCACGCTCGCCAGATATTGAGCTACCGCAGACTCACGCTGGTTTCGGAGCTTTCCCCACGCGTCGATTTCCCACGTGGCTTCGAGACCGACCGACAAATCCCCGACAGGATCCGGCGTGGCCCTCCCGGGCACGATGTCCGTCGTGGCGTTGCCTGCGCCGTCCGGCGTGTACCGACTTGGCCTCCAGAGCCCCGCGCTGACACCAGCGTTGACCTGGGGCCACAGAGCGCCGCTACTCTGGCGCACGCCGGCGCGCGCCATTTCGATGCGTTGGAGCGCCATGTGCAGATCCGGATTGGCGTCGAGAGCCTGAGCGATGAGCCCCTTGAGCTGGTCATCGGCAAAGTACGTTCGCCAGCTCAAAGCTCCAATGCTCGGAGCCCGCTTCGCGCCCTGAAACGACGCCGGTAGCGGCTTTTCCGGCACCTCGCTCTCGACGCTGTGCCCCGCACACGCGAGGGCCTGCATTCCGACGAGCGCCGCACCCATCCACGAACCGACGCGCTTCACTCGGCCCCCTCCGAAAGGACCACGGCCGCGGCTTCCGGCGCGGGGCTCGCGGCTCGTCTTCGCCACGGAGTTTTCACCAGCAGATACAGCCCCGGAACCAAAAGCACCCCCGCGACCGTTCCCACCGCCATGCCGCCCGCGGTTGCGGTGCCAATCGTGCGGTTCCCGTTCGCGCCCGCCCCAGTTGCAAACACCAAAGGCAAGAGCCCGACGATGAACGCAAACGACGTCATCAAGATGGGACGGAGGCGAAGCCGAGCTGCCTCGACGACCGCATCGAAAGGCGCCAAACCGGCGCTCACCTTCTGCTGGGCAAACTCGACGATCAAAATGCCGTTCTTTCCGAGCAAACCGATGAGCACGATGAGAGCGACGTGCGTGTAAACGTTGTTCTCGAGCCCCGTGAGCTTCAAGAAAAAGAAGGCGCCCAGCACGCCCGGCGCAAGGGACAGAAGCACGGACAGTGGCAGCACGAAGGACTCGTACTGCGCCGCCAGCACCAGATACACGAACACGAGGCACAGGAGCGCCACGAGGGCCCCCTGGTTTCCGGCGTTGACTTCGTCTCGCGAGATACCCGCCCAATCGATGTCGTAGCCCCGCGGCAGCGTTTGCCGAGCGGTTTCTTGGACGGCCGCCAGCACTACGCCGCTGCTCACGCCCGGTAGACCATCGCCGTTCAGCTCGGCGGACGGGTACATGTTGTAGCGCGTGATCTGGTCCACCCCGTACGTCTTTTCGACGGTCATGAACGACGACAGCGGGACGAGCTCCTTGTCCGCGTTCCTCGTGTGCAAACGCAGAAGCTGCTCGGGGTTGGCGCGGTACTCGGGCAAGGCTTGCAGCATCACCTTGTACATTTGCCCGAATCGAATGAAGTTCGTTGCGTACTCGCTGCCCAGCATCGTCTGCAGCGTGCCGAGCGCTCCCACGGCGGTGACGCCCTTTTGAGCAGCTCGATCCAGATCGAGGGACACCGTGTACTGTGGGTAATTCGCGTTGAAGATGGAGAACGCGCTACCAATCTCGGGGCGAGCGCGCAGCTCCTCGAGGAACGCCCCAACGACCTTCTCCATCTCACCGAAGCTTCCAGTGCCCGTCTTGTCGAGCAGGCGCAGCTCGAAGCCGCTTGCGTTTCCGTATCCGGGAATGGTGGGCGGCGGAAACAGCTCGATGTCCCCGTCGTTCAAGTGAGCAATTCGAGCGCGCAGCTCGCGCATGACGTCGCCGACCGAGTCCTTGCGTTCCCCCCAGGGCTTCAAGTTGACGAGCGCGGTGCCGTACGTGGCTCCCGTACCGTCGGAGAGAATGTTGGTTCCCGCGAGGGTCGCGATGCTCTCGATGCCGTCGATGTCCTTTCCTTCTCGCTGGATGGCGTCGACGACCACCTTCGTTCGCTCCAACGTGGCCCCGGGAGGAAGAGTGACGCTCGCGTAGAACACCCCTTGGTCCTCTTCGGGGATGAACCCCGGCGGCACCGTGCGAGCGAGAAGCGCGGCACCCAGAACGGCCACCCCCAAAGTGCCGAGCGTGAGCAGTTTGCGCGGCGCGGTACGAACGAGAACCTTCGCGTACGCCGCCTCGAAGAGCTCGTAGTGCCGATTGAACGCGCCGAACGCACGCGCCAGAAACGTATTCGCACGACGCCCCGAACTCGCCACCCCACCTCCGCCAACGACGCCGTGACCGGAAGGTGTCAGCAGATGGGCGCACAACGCAGGCGTCAGCGTCAACGCGACGACCGCGGAGAGCACGATCGCCACCGCCATGGTCACGGAGAACTGGCGATAGAAGATACCAGCCGGCCCGGTCATGAAGGCCATCGGCACGAACACGGACGTCATCACGAGCGTAATAGCGATGATCGCCGGCCGAATTTCAGCGAGCGTTCGTTCGGTGGCCGCCAGTGGACCGAGCCCGGACACCTGCATTTTGTGGTGCACGGCCTCGACCACCACGATGGCGTCGTCCACGACGATGCCAATCGCCAGCACGAGAGCAAAGAGTGTGATCAGGTTGAGCGAAAAGCCCAACAGCTGAATGACGAAGAAGGTTCCAATCAACGAAACGGGCACCGCCACCAGCGGTATGAGGGTGGAACGGCGGTCCTGCAGAAACAGGAACACCACCAACGACACCAGAAAGAACGCCTCGATGCAGGTTTTGACCACCTCCCGTACGGACGCGCTCAAGAACCGGCTGACGTCGTAGCTGAAGGAGTAGTCCATGCCTGGAAGAAAGGTGGACTGCTTGATGACGGCGAGGCGCTCTTTGACCGATGCAATGACCTCACTCGCGTTCGAGCCGGGAAGCTGTTTCAGCACGATGGAGGCCGAAGGACGTCCGTTGAACTTGGCTTCGACATCGAAGTAAGTGGTCCCGAACTCGACGTCTGCCACGTCCTCGAGCTTGAGGACCTGCCCGTCGCTCGTGGATTTGACGGGGATCTTGGCGTACTCGCTTTCGCTTTTGAAC
>JAEYVE010000068.1 GCA_023432025.1 Pseudomonadota bacterium | reverse complement strand
GTGCGGACGTGCTCGCGGAGGCCTCCACGAGCGCGCGCACGAGCCGCATTTCTCGCGAGCGCGTACCGGCACGGGATGGTGTGGCGCGTGAACCACGTCGTGATCGCGAGAGCCAACGTGAGCACGCCATCAGCGCAGCGGGCATCGAGAGTGAGCTCTTCGAGCGTCTGAAGGCGCTCCGGCGCCGCCTGGCGGACGAGCGCGACGTACCGGCCTACGTCGTGTTCAGCGACGCAACGCTCCTCGAGATGGCCGCGTACAAGCCGCGCAGTCTCGGTCAGCTGGCGGCCATCTCGGGCGTGGGTCCAACGAAGCTCACGCGTTACGGCGAGGCGTTTTTGGCCGAGCTCCGCGGGACGGACAGCGACTGATTCAAGTGGGTGGGAGGCACACGCCGGTGCCGCCGAGGCCGCAGTAGCCGCCGGGGTTCTTGGCCAGGTACTGCTGGTGATAGTCCTCGGCGAAATAGAAGGGCGGCGCTTCCACGATTTCCGTGGTGATGGCGCCGCGCCCCGCCTTCTGTAGCGCCTCTTGGAAGGCGTCGCGCGAGGCTTCTGCGGCGCGACGCTGCTCTGCGTCGAACACGTAAATGCCCGAGCGGTACTGCGTGCCTACGTCGTTGCCTTGACGCATGCCTTGCGTGGGATCGTGCGCCTCCCAGAACACCTTGAGGAGCGCCTGGTAGGTGGTGCGACGTGGATCGAAGACGACACGCACGACCTCGTTGTGGCCGGTGAGCCCGCTGCAGACCTCCTGGTACGTGGGATGGGGCGTGTAGCCGCCCGCGTAGCCCGCCGCCGTGGTGTAGACGCCTTCCTGTTGCCAGAAACGCCTTTCGGCGCCCCAGAAGCAACCGAGCCCGAAGAGCGCTTCCGCCAGTCCCTGACGCGCGAGGTCTTCCTTCGTCACGTCGAGCGGAGCGTTCAAGACGAAGTGGCGCTCGGGGACGGGCATGCGCGTGGAGCGCCCCGGCAGTGCTTGAGCCGGGGAAGGCATTTCAATCTGCTTTTCTCGAAGTCCCCACATGACGAGCTTCCTTTCGTGCGCGTACCTTCGTGCTACGCGCGGATCCGGCTCACGGCTTCTCCCACATCCTTGCCTTCGACGACCGCGCCGCTTGCTTTGAGGTGCTTCATGGCGAGTCCTGTGGCGGGTCCTGCGCCCGCTGCGCCGCGAATGGCGTCCTGGACGGGGGCGAGAGCCGCGACGATTTGCTCGACGCTCAGGTTCTTGGGCAGGAGCGACTCGAGCACTTCAATTTCCTGCTGCAGCGTGGCGCGCGTGGATTCGTCCTGGGCGGCGTCCAAGGCTTCTCGGTTGGACTTGACCAGCTTGCGCAAAATGCCGCGCACCTCGTCGTCTCCGAGCGCGCCCTGGCCACGCGCTTCTTGCGTCGTGATTTCGCCCACGGCGACGCGCAAGATTTCTTTTTCGACCGTTTGGCCCGCCTTCATGGCGGAAAACATGCGCTTCTTGATGTCGTCGAGGAGCATGGCGTGTACCTAATACGGTTGTCGCCTTGGAGCGAGGGGGACCAGCGTCCAGGGTGACGCTCGCGGAGAGGCGGCCGGGTCCAAGAATCGACCAGCCCGAGAATACGGCTCTCAGACGAGGCAGGTTTTTTTCCTGAGCTCGTCCAAAAACACGCGTTCGTTCTCGCTGTAGTCCACGGGCACCTCGATCACGTGGACACCACGTGTCTCGAGGCAGCGAGCGAGGAGCGGACGCAGCTGGTCCGTTTTTTCGAGCCGATAACCGTGCGTTCCGAAGCTCTCGGCGAAGCGCACGAAGTCCGGATTGCCGAAGTCCAGGCCGAAGTTCGGGAAGCCGTCGCCCGCCTGCTTCCAACGGATCATCCCGTACGCGTCATCCCGGAGCACGATGACGGTGAGGTCCAACCCGAGGCGTACGCAGGTTTCGAGCTCCTGCGCGCTCATCAGAAAACCGCCGTCTCCCACCACGGCGACCACCTTGCGCTCGGGGTAGACCAGCTTGGCGGCGATGGCCCCCGGAAGTCCTGCGCCCATGCTGGCGAGCGCGTTGTCCAAGAGCAGCGAGTTGGGCTCGTGCGCCTTGAAGTTGCGGGCGAACCAGATTTTGTACATGCCGTTGTCGAGCGACACGATCGCGCTGCTCGAAAGGCATTCCCGTACGTCGCTCACGATGCGCTGCGGCAGCGGTGGGAAGCTCTCGGCGTCCGAACGCGCGTGCACGTTGTGCTCCACCTCGTCTTTGACGCGCTCGAAGTAGTCGAAGCTCCACTCCGGGGAGGGTTCGAGGAGCTGGCTCAGCGCGTGAACGTTCGTCGACACGCAGCCGATGACCTCGTGCTGAGGAAAGTACACGTCGTCTACCTGCGCTGGGCTCTCCGCGAGGTGAATCACCGTTTGCTCCGGGCCGGCTCCTTCGACGTCCCGTGGGTGCATGAGAAAGGGCGGCTTTTCGGAGAGGTCGTGGCCCACGTTGAGGATGAGATCTGCGCGCTGAATGGCGCAGTGGACGTAGTCGTCGGCGGAGAGCGCCGCCGTGCCCAAGAAGCGAGGGTGACGTTCGTCGATGACGCCTTTGCCCATTTGCGTATTGAAAAAGTACAGCCCACTCGCGTCGATGAGCTCCCGGAGCGCGTCACGCACTTGGTGGCGGTTGGCCCCGGAAGCGACGCACACCAGGGGACGCTTGGCGGCGTACAAGAGCTCCGCGGCTCTCTTCAGTGAGGAAGCGCTCGCGCCGGTGGGCAGGACGTGCGTCACGGGAAACGGAAGACGATCGACGTCTTGAGCGGCCACGTCTTCTGGAAGCTCCAAATGGACGGGCCCCGGCTTTTCTTGCATGGCGACGCGAAAGGCCTCGCGCACCATATAGGGCACGTTATTTCCGTCCACGATCTGGTGCGCGCTCTTGGTGACGGCTTCCATGAGACGCACCGTGCTCACGATTTGAAACCGCCCCTGTTTGCTCTTGCGGATGGGTTTTTGGCCCGTGATGAAGAGCGCGGGCATGCCCCCCAAGAGCGCGTGGCACACTGCCGTCAAAAGGTTCGTCGCTCCGGGGCCCAGCGTGGACAGGGCGACCCCAGGCCGCCCCGTCAGTCTTCCGTAGGTGGCCGCCATGAACCCGGCCGCCTGCTCGTGACGGGTCACGATGAAGCGCACTTTCGAGGAGCGGAGCGACTCGAGCAGATCGAGGTTTTCTTCTCCCGGCACGCCGAAGACGTACTCGACGCCTTCGTTCTCCAGGGCACGCGCCATGAGATCGCTCGTTTTCACCCTGACCCCTCCCGTCCACATACCCTGCACGTCTTTCGGGGCGGCGGCCACAGCTTCGAGCGCCGCGTCGCGCCGGTCTCGGGTGGCTTGGTTTGGGGCCCGGCCGAGGGGAGGCCCGAGGCGACGCTGCCCCCCAAAGCGCCATGCGCCAGCGCCCGAGTGCGTCGCTCACGGACGCGAAACACGCATTTGACGCCGCGCCTTTCGCTGTAGGCTTCTTGCGTGAGCAAAGAGCGTTTTTCTTCCGAAACGAGCGGCGCGCCGCGCCTACCGAGCGGAGACGCCGTCGAGTTCACGAGCGAGGGCGAAGGTTTGGCGCTCGGCGAAGACGCGACCCGCGCGCTCCGCGAAGCGCTCGCGCGCTGGCGCTCGGAGAAAGTCGCGAAAAGTTACGAGCGAGTGCCGGCGCGGCAGCGGTCCTTCGAAACGTGGAGCGGTCTCGAGGTGCCGGACGTGGCCACGCCCGCCGACGTGGACGTGGACTACATGCAGGATCTGGGGCTGCCGGGCGAGTACCCGTACACGCGCGGCGTGCAGCCCACGATGTACCGGGGCCGGCTTTGGACGATGCGCATGTTCGCGGGGTTCGGCTCGCCCGAGCAGACGAACCGGCGCTTCAAGTACCTGCTCGAGCACGGCCAAACGGGGCTCTCCACGGCCTTCGATTTCCCTACTTTGATGGGATACGACTCGGATTCGCCGCGCGCGCTCGGCGAGGTGGGGATGTGCGGCGTGGCCGTGGACACCCTGCGCGACATGGAGGTGCTCTTCGACGGCATCGATCTCGAGCAGGTCACGACCTCCATGACCATCAACGGGCCCGCCATCGTGCTCTTGGCGTTCTACGTGGCGCTGGCGGACGAGCGCGGCGCCTCGCGGAGCCGCATCGGCGGTACGGTGCAGAACGATTGCCTGAAGGAGTTCATCGCTCAGCACGCGTGGCTCGTGCCGCCGCGCCCCGCGATGCGCCTGGTCACGGACATGGTCGAGTTCTGCGCGCGCGAGGTGCCGCGCTGGAACTCCGTGTCCATCAGCGGCTATCACATCCGCGAGGCGGGCTCGACGGCCGCGCAAGAGCTGGCGTTCACGCTGGCGGACGGTCTGGAGTACGTGAAGTGGGGCGTCACGCGGGGCCTCGACGTGGACGACTTCGCGCCGCGGCTCAGCTTCTTCTTCGACGTACACAACGACTTTTTCGAAGAAATCGCGAAGTTTCGCGCCGCGCGGCGCATGTGGGCCCGCTTCATGAAGGAGCGCTTCGGCGCCAAAAAACCCGACAGCATGAAGCTCCGCACGCACGCGCAAACCGCGGGCGTGTCACTCACGGCGCAGCAGCCCATGAACAACGTGGCGCGCGTGGCGCTGCAGGCGCTGGCGGCAGTGCTCGGCGGCACGCAGTCCCTCCACACCAACTCGCTCGACGAAACCTACGCGCTGCCCACGGAGGACGCGGTGACCATCGCCCTGCGCACGCAGCAGATCATCGCGCACGAGTCGGGCGTGGCGAACGTCATCGACCCGCTCGGGGGTTCCTACCACGTGGAGTGGTTGACGAATCGCCTCGAGGCGGAGGCACTCCACATCATCGAACGCATCGATCGGATGGGAGGCATGGTGGAGGCGGTCGAAAAGGGTTACCCGCAGCGGGAAATCTCGAGCAGCGCCTACGAGCTCGAGCGGCGCCTGAACCGCGGAGAGCGCGTGGTGGTGGGCGTGAACCGCTTTCGGCGCGAGAGCGAGGGCGAGCGCATCCCCACGCTGCGCGTCGATGAAGCCGTGCAGCGCACGCAAATCGAGAACCTCGCGCGCGTCAAGGCGGGCCGCAGCGCGGAGGAGGTGCGCCGTGCGCTCGACGACGTGCGAGCCACCGCGCGCGGCGATGGAAACCTGATGCCGCCCATCATCCAGGCGGCGCGGGCGTACTGTACGGAGCAGGAAATTTGCGACGTGCTCCGCGAGGTCTTCGGCTCCCACGAGGAGCGCGCGGAGTTCTGAGCTCGTCCGAAAGGTCTCTTCTACGGCTCGACGCTTGACGCGCCGTGAGCCCCCCTCAGAATCGCGCGCATGCTCATCGTCCACGTGCACGTGCAAGTGAAGCCCGAGTCTGTCGCGGGGTTTCTGGTGGAAACACGGCTGAACGCCACCGAGAGCCTGAAGGAGCCCGGCGTTCTGCGCTTCGACGTGGTTCAGCAAAAGGACGACCCGACGCGCTTCGTCTTGGTCGAGGTGTACCGGGACGCGGACGCCCCCGCGCGTCACAAGGAAACGGCGCACTACGCTCGATGGCGGGACGCGGTGGCGGACATGATGGCGTCGCCGCGCAGCAGCGTGAAGTACGAGGCCGTGTACCCCGAAGCGCCGCGCTGGGCGACGGTTTCCGCATGACCCCCACACACGGCGACGGAACGCTGCCGAGCGCGCCGAGCTTCGAGTTCGCGAGCGCCGGGCGTATCGTTTTCGGGCGGGGACGCATCGCGGAGCTGCCGGGCCTTTGTCAGGGGCTCGGAACGCGAGCGCTCGTCGTGACTGGCTCGAGCGCGGCGCGAGCGAGCGCCGTCACGGCGGCGCTGGAAAGCAGCGGCGTCGAGCATCGTGTGGTGCACGTCGCGAAGGAGCCCACCGTCTTGGACGCGACGAGCGGCGTCGAGGTGGGGCGAGCCTTCGGCGCTTCTTTCGTGGTTGCCGTGGGAGGTGGCAGCGCGCTCGACTTGGGCAAGGCCATCGCCGCTCTTTTGGCGAACCAGGGCGAGCCGCTCGACTACCTGGAGGTCATCGGCAAGGCGCAGCCGCTCGAGCGGCCGGCGCTGCCGTGTATTGCCGTTCCAACGACGGCCGGCACGGGCTCGGAGGTGACGAAGAACGCGGTGCTTGCTTCTCCAGAGCACGGGGTGAAGGTGAGCCTGCGGCACGATTCGATGTTGCCGCGGGTGGCGCTGGTGGATCCCGAGCTCACGCTCACGCTGCCCGCCGCGGTGACGGCCGCGACAGGGCTCGACGCGCTCACGCAGTGCATCGAGCCGTACCTGAGCTGTCAGGCGAACCCTTTGACGGACGTGGTGTCGCTCGAAGGGGTGCGACGAGGGGCGCGTTCGCTCTCTCGAGCCGTGCGAGACGGCGCGGACGCGGCGGCGCGCGAGAACATGGCGCTCTGCTCGCTCTTCGGTGGGCTTTCGCTCGCCAACGCCAAGCTCGGCGCGGTTCACGGCTTTGCGGGCCCCATTGGCGGAATGTTCGACAGCCCCCACGGGGCGGTATGCGCTCGCCTTCTGCCGTTCGTCTTGGAGGCGAACTTGCTGGCCTTGGAGACGCGCGCGCCGCGTCACCCGAGCCGCGAGCGCTTCCAGCACTTGGCGCGGGTTCTGACGGACGAGCCCGCGGCTTCTGCGCGGGACGGCATTTCGTGGGTACGAGCGCTCTGTGAGGAGCTCGCGGTGCCCGCGCTTTCGAGCTACGGCATGACTTCTGCGCACGTGGAGAACGTGGCGCGCAAGGCCGCGCGCTCGAGCAGCATGAAGGGAAACCCGCTCGTTCTCGAGGAGCGTGAGCTCACCGACATTCTGCAGAAGGCCTTGTGAGAAGGCCCTATGACGTTCGAGAGCGCGCCCTTCGGGCGCGCGCCTCAGCCGCCCGGGCGGTAGGAGCGGAGGTGCTTGAGCGCCTCCTGACGATCCACCGGCGTGCGATCCTTGTAGAACTCGACGGCGCGACCGAGGACGAGACTCACGCGATCGTGCAGCGGCAATGCCAAAAAGCCGCCGACCGTCAGCTCGCGGCGCCGGCCGTTTTCTTCGACGAGGACGCGATTGAAGGGTAACTCGCTCATGGCGGAGTTACCTGTTGAGTACGTCGCCGCGCACGCTCCCGACGATCGTCAGAGCCTCCTCGATGACGTCGGGGGCGACTCCGAGCTCCTCCAGCGTGGCCTGGAGGTGTCGCGCGACGGCGTTGAAGTGGGCTTCGTTCAGGCCGCGCTTGACGAGCCCCTGGTGAGCGCCGCGAAGCTCCCGTCCCTTGTAGTCACTGGGCCCGCCGAAGGCCCACGCCATGAAGGCCAGCTGCTTCCGCGTTTGGGCCTCCATGTCCAGCCCTTCGAAGAAGGGACGCGTCAACTCGTCCGCGAGGACCTTGTCGTAGAAAATATCCACGGCGGCGACCAACGCAGCTTCCCCACCGATGCGGTCGTACAACGAGCTCGTTTCGCTCATGAGCACTCCTCCCTAGTGAACGCTCAGTCATACGATATTTTCCAGCGTTCCGTAAAGCACTCCGTGGCGCTCCGGCGTGTGCTCGGCGTGCGGAGACGCGTTCGCCGCCGATGCGCTGGTGTGGCGCGCGCTGGTGTGAGCGAGCGCTGAGGTCCGTGTGCGCTGGTGTCGGCGCGCGCGGAGGTTGTGTCAGGCGTTTCGTGGCGTGCGAATGCCACCTCGGGGTGTGTCGGGAGGTCGGAGTAGCGCGTACGCACCAGTGAGTATTATGTCAGCGAGCTACGAGCCGGCGCGCGAAGGCCGCGTGCCGGCCCTGCGGAAAGCGTTCGAGGTAACGGCGCGCGTACTCGGCGGCGCGTGGGCTCTTGTTCGCGGCGGCTGCTTCCATCGAGAGCGCGAGGGCTTCTTCGCTGAGGGCGCCGTCCGGATTTTTGGCGAGATAGCCGTCCAAGAGTGTTTGGGCGCGCTTGGGGTCGTTTTGTTTGCGGAGCGCTCGGACGGCTTCCACCACCTGGGTTGGATCCTCGCCTTCCGAGGTGGCGCTCGCCAGGCGCGGGCCTTGCTGTGACTTGGCGCGCGCCCCGAGAGGGGCGCGCGCGCTCTTGGCGGGCGCGGACGGTTCTTCCGCGGGCGAAGCGGCGACGCTCTTGGCGGGGGCGGCCTTGTCGCTCCGCTCGGCTTCTGGGACCCCTTGGCTCTGTTGCGGCGGGGACGTGGGGCGCGCGGGCGACGACGCGGCAGAAGGACTGCTCGCCGGGGCTGCGTCGCTTTCGCCCGGATCCGAAGGCAGCAAGAGACCGCTCATGGCCGCCGCCGTTCCGACGAGCGTGAGCAAGACGGCTAACGCGCGCACGGGCCGCACGCGCGGCCCCCGCGCGCGAAGACGGGCGTCCAGCGCGACGCGGACGCGACGCTTCCGAAAGACGTCCTCGGGCGCCGCATTGGCGACGGCGAGGAGCGCGCCCAAGCGAGCCGAGACGTCGTCTTGGCCTGGCTCGCCTGGGGCGTGTCGTTCTTCCGAGAGGCGCTTCATTGCCGGTTCAGCTTTCGTTCGTCCGCGCGTTCGAGGCGCTCGAGGTGCTTGCGGAGCTTCTTGCGAGCCGAGTGAACGCGGGCCCACACCGTGTTGAGAGGGATGCCCTCGAGGTCCGCGATCTGATCTCCGCTCAGGCCTTCCACTTCGAAAAGTAGGAGAGCCGCGCGCTCTCCGTCGTTCAATCGATCGAGCAGCTCCTGCAGGAGCTGCTGCTTGCGTTGAAGGGCCAGCGCTTCTTCGGGGCTGCGGCTCGGGTGCACGAGCTCCGGAAGCTCCGCGCGGCCGTACACCAGTCGACGCACCCAACCGAGGCGCCGAAAGTCGCGCACGCGGTGTCGCGCGATTTGATAGAGCCAGCCGGGCAGGTTCTCCCCGTCGAAATCGGGGAGCCTCCGGTGCACGACCACGAAAATGTCCTGTATCAAGTCGTCGCGATCTGCTGCGGGCCCCCCGAGCGCGCGAACCCAGCGCGCCACTTGCTGGAACCACTCCTCGTAGATTTGGTCGAAATCCAGGCACACCCGCGTCACGGACCTCGGTCCCGGAGGGGAGGCCGGGTCGGCGACACTGAGCTCGGGGTACACCTTCGTATCCAAGGGGAGCGCCTGGGAAAACCTTGTGCGAATCGACGAAACGTCGTCCCGAGCGTACCGCAGGGCGCCTTCGTTACGTCCCGAAACATGCGGCGACTTTCTGCCGGTTCGCTGTAGGCTTCGCGCGATGTGCCGCGGAAACCGCCGGCAACCGCAACGCTTTTTGGCCGTCGCCTGCGGGCGAGCGGGGCTCTTTCGCGCCTTTTCGAGCGGTCTCGTCGCCCTTCTGCTCGGGGGAGCTCCGGGTGCGCGTGCGCACGCATCGTCCGCAGGCGAGTGGCTCGTGGTTTCCGGAGCCTGTCCGCGGGGCGAGCGAGTGCGCGAAGAGCTCCTGCGGTTGGTGCCCCCCGAGCGACGTCACGTGCTCGAGGCCGCGCGCATCTTCGTGACGGACGGCGGCGACACGTACCGCGTGAGCATCGAATCGGAAATTTCCTCGGCCGAGCGCCTCTACGACAACCCGGAGCGAGAGTGTGACCGGCGAGCACGCTTCGCCGCGGTGTTCAGCGTGGTCACGCTACTGCCGCCCGAGCTCGACGAAGAGCCGGCTTCTTCCGAGCTCGAGCCGTCCACGTCGCTCGAAGCGCTGAAGCCGGAGGCGCCGCGCAGGGGCGCCGCCGCGGCGGCAAACGACGACACGCCGTCGGACGAGGGCGCCGCGCGCGACGAGCCAACCACGCCGGACGAAGAAGCAGGAACAGGTCGGGAAGCTGCGCCCGGTCGAGCCCTGCTCGAGCTTGGCTTTGGTGCGGCCTGGGCGCCCGAAACGCCGAGCTCACCGCGTGTCATGGGCGCGCAGCTGGGCGCGCGAGCGCTCTTGAGCGGCGACGAATGGGCCGCGCTCGTGGGCGTGGAGTGGCTGCCCGAGACCTCGTTTCAGTATCTGGACGTGCGGGGCTCGCTCGAACGTGGCTCCGCGCTCTTGGGCGCGCGCCGCTGGCTTCACCGCTCTCCGGTGGGCGTGGGAGTGGAGCTCAGCGTGGTGGGCTCGTTCGAGCGCGTCGTGGGGGACGGGCTGGTTTCGGTGGCTGAGCCGAGCACGACGTGGTCTTGGGGCGGGCGCGGACGCTTCGTCGTCGAGTCCCCGAGCGCGTGGCGCGTGCGGCCGTTCGTTGCGGGAGCCGTCACGTGGTACCCGTCGCCGACGCCGCTCGTGGTGGAGCCGCGAGGCGCCGTCGCAACGTTGCCGAAGGTGTGGCTGGGCGGCGAGATCGGCATCGCGTGGAGGCTCGACTGAGGTGAGAAAGCGTTACGACCTCCGTCGTTTCGAAGCTCGCGCGACGCGCTTGGTTTTAGCGCTCGGGGGCGTTCTGACCTTCGGCTGCGGCGAAGCGCATCTCGGCAGCAACGTGCTGTGGAGCGACGACTTCGAGTCGGGGGACTTGTCCGCGTGGACCGCGAACGACGAAGGCGGCTCCTCCGCGAGTGAAGGCAGCGCCGTGGAGGTGACGAGCGAAGTGGCGCGCCGCGGGCGCTACGCGCTGCGTCTCCGCGCCAACACGGACGGCGTGAGCGGCGGCGGCGCCGCTGCGCAGAGGCGTTTCCCGACGCCGGAGCCGGCGTACTACAGCGCGTGGTTTTACGTGCCCGAAGACACCCAAAACCGGACGTCTTCGTGGAACATCATGGCCTTCGACAGCATCGATCCGCTGGATCCCGAGGAGCCAGAGAAGGTGTGGTCCGGCATTCACCTGAACTTGCGGCGCCTGCCGAACGGCGAGCTGGCGCTCCTCGTGTTTCACAACGATCGGGCTTACCTGCAAGCGCCGCTCGCGGCGCCCGCAGCGACGGCACAGCTCCGAAGGTGGTTTCACCTGGAGGCGCGCTTCGTGTTGTCGTCCGAAGACGGTGAGATCGCGGTGTGGCTCGACGGCGCGCCGGTGTACCACTTCACGGGGCGTCCCACGGGCGTGGGATCGGTGCTTCAGTTTTCGGTGAGTCACTCGGGGCGTCGGTTGGAGCCCGTCGTGTCGGAGTTGTTCGTTGATGATGTGGTGGTGAGTCGAGACCGAGTGACACCTCAGGGTGAGCTCTGAGTACGGTCGAGGTCGCCCCACCTCGGCGTCCTCGGGGGGCGGGCCCCTCCTGGGAGGGTGCTCCCTTCCCCCCTGCGGGCGTCGAGGTGGAGGACCCTCGACCTGAGGTGTGTTTGGAAGATGAGGTCGTTGTCCTCGGGGGGCGGGGCTTTCCGACGTACGGGGTGAGGTTTGTCCGAAGGACGGACGGTCGAGAGTCCTCCACCTCGCCGTCCTCGGGGGGCGGGCCCCTCCTGGGAGGGTGCTCCCTTCCCCCCTGCGGGCGTCGAGGTGGAGGCCGCTCGACCTGAGGTGTGTTTGGAAGATGAGGTCGTTGTCCTCGTCGAGGTGGAGGACGCTCGACCTGAGGGCGTGTTTGGAAGATGAGGTCGTTGTCCTCGGGGGGCGGGCGTCGAGGGTGTGCGCGCGAGTGCTGTCCCAATAACGACCGCGCTTTGAACCAGTGCGGGAGCACCGCGGGGTGTGCGCGCGAGTGCTGTCCCAAAGAAAGGAAAACGCGCCGCGATCGGGTGGATGGAATGGGTGTTCAGCGGCCGGGTTCGTGGTGGGGATGTGCGGCTCTGCGGGCGCTTTGTGTTCAGCGGCTGTTTTCGCGGTGGGGCATGTTTTCTGGGATGCCGTCGCCGAGCGTGGCGTCGTTGTGATTGCTGGAGTCGTCGAAGGCGAGGGGGCCGCTGGCTTCGTCGAAGCGCCAGAAGGCGACGATGCGCGTGTTGCCGTCCACGCTGTCGGCTTCTGGGGGCTCTCCGGCGGCTTCGCGCGCGAGCTCTTCCGCGCTGCGCGCGCCGAAGTCGAGGCGCACGTCGTCCAGGCTGCCGCTCAAGAAGTCCGTGTAGCCGTCGAAGCTGCCGAGCCAACACGAGGTGGGTGTGCGGTTGTTCGGCTCGAGCTCGTTTTCCGCGACGCGCTCGCCGTTCACGTAGAGCGTGTGCGTGGTGCCATTGAACGAATAGGCCACGTGCGTCCAGGTGTTCGCCGCGAGCGGCTCCGCGGCGCGCACGTACACGCTGCCGTCGTAGATGCGAAACGCGGTGACGCGCTCGTCGTCCAGCGCGAGCTGCGTGCCGGCGTCGCGATCGCGCCGCATGGTGACGAGCGCTTGCCGCCCCTCGAGCGAGCGCACGTTCACCCAAAGGCTCCAGGTGTGCGGCTCACGCGCGTGCGGGAACTCCGCCGTGCCCGTCGACGCGTAGTCGTCTTGGCCGTCGAAGCGGAGCACTTGGTTTTCCGAGGCGCGCGTCCTTGGCACGTGCGGAAAGCGCTCCGCTTCCTCCACGGGCGCGCCGCACGCGCAGAGACCCATCGAGCAGGCGAGTACCAGAGCGCGGAGCGTGGGAGGCCTCAGTGTGGGGACTCTCAGCGAGAAAACGTCCAGCGAAGAAGCCGGCGCGGAGCGCGGAAGCCGCGTGCGGCTCAGGCTCGACGCTCGTGCGGGCTTCATGGCGGTTGAAGATGCGTCAGGGGGGCGCGGAAGTCACTTGAGGGCTTCTCGTCCGTGATCCCACTGCCTCCGAACGCTGGGAGGGGCAGTTCCGCTCATGGGCAGTGCTCGTCGGAACGCTTGGACGGGGTCTCGCGACGGTGGGCGGTGGGTGTTCGAGCGTTCGGACGAGGGGTCTTCACGCTCGCGCTTGCTCGTTCGAGCGTTTGGAGGAGGGCTGCTCACGACGGGCAGCGGTGCTCCGAGCGTTCAGAGTGCGACTTCCGCTCGTGGGCAGGGGTCGTTGGAATGTACTTATGACTACTACTCACGGGTGGAAACGTGTGTCCGAGCGTTTGGAGGGGCGCTCCTCGCGGGAAGTTGCTCAGTTTTGGGTGCGGGGCCGAAGTTGCGGAGGGTGGGGGTGAGTGGGGTTTCCGGCGTTGACGGAACTTGGCGAGGTCGAGGAGAGTGAGAGGTCGCGTCCCACCCGGGACGCTCAGAGAGGGAGAGACGAAGTGCGCAAGTACAGCAAGAAGGCAAGCTCGGACGTTCGCGTGGCCTATGGCGTCGAGCTCATCGCGGGGCTCGAAACGTTCGACAGCTCGAGGGAGCTGGCGAAGTCGCTTTTGCCCATCAACGATGAGCTCAAAAAGCTCCGCGACGATCGCGCCAAGAAGGAGCATGAACGCGCCGTGCAGCGCGCGCGTCTTCGCAGCAGTGAATACAAACTCGATCAAGCGGTGCGCAGCTTCGCCCGCGCCGTCGAAATTGCCGACGGTGGACGCAAGGGCTCCACTTATGCCGCGGTCTTTCCCGACGGCGTGACGCCTTTGATAGCGCCTCAGGGACGCGGACAAGTGGCGCCCGCCGAGAAGTTTCTGGAGCGCGTGCGCACGCTGAAAAACGCGACGCTCGAGAGCGTGCGCGCCGAGTGGCTGCCGAAGATCGAAAGCGCGGCCACCGAATTCAACGCAGCCATCGGCGCCTACGACGCCGCCGCGCGTGAGCTCTCGCAGATTTTCGCGCGCGAGCTGGTCGTCCGCGACGAGCACGAGCTTTCCGTGGAGCGCATCATGGGGCACGTGAAGGCGCTGTTTCCGCGGGATCCGGGCCTGCGCGACGTGATTTTTCCCTTCATCGGCAGTCGTCGCTCCGGGGACGCCGAGGACGACGACGTGACGGAGCTGGAAGCCGCCGTGACGAGCGCGGCGGAGTGAGGGAGACGACGACGGCGGAGAGCGCGGCGGCGTGACGGCGCGCGCCGTGAGGTAGAGAAGGCGCCCCGAAAACCGGGGTGCCTTTCTCTCGAATGTCGGGATGCTAGAGTGGCGGAGTATGTCGAAGGCAGACGTGGTGCGCTGGGCCCAGGGTCATGCGCTCGCCGAGCGGAGAATCCAGAGGGAAGCCCGCCGGTCGATGCCTGACTTCAGCGAAGCCTTGGAGCGCGTGGACGATCTCCGCGTCGTTGCGGACGCATTGGGGGCCACGGTCGATGCACGACGCTACGAGGCGGAAAACCTAGCATTTCACCTCACGTGGGCGAGCGTGCGGCGGGCATTCGGCCGTTGACCGACGCGCGCCTTCTCCCTGCGGTGGAAGCTCTCGAGCGCGCTCTCGCGCGCTTCGGGGCACCGCACATGCTCATCGGCGGAGTTGCCGTGATTGCGCGCGGAGTTCGTCGCTTGACGGACGACGTGGACGCGACCATCTGGGCAGAGGGGGTCGATCTCGATGCCCTCCTCGCGCAGCTTTCGCAGCAGGGCATCGTGCCGCGCATCGCAGACGCCATTCCTTTTGCGCGCCAGAGCCAGGTACTTCTACGGACACACCATGGACCTCGCCCGCGTCCAAGCGCTGGTGACGGAGGTGGGTGATGCGTTGGATCGACCGGAACTAGCGCGTGACCTCGCCTCGATGATTCGCCGGACGAGCGAACGCTCGGGCGGATCGCGGTAGGGCGAGGACCCTGCGAGCCTCACTGGAGCGTCAAAAGAACGCTCACGAAGCCGTAGACGGGCAAGAGCACGAAAAACGCGAGAAGCGCGTGACGCATGAACGATGCGGTGCGGTAGCCGGAGCTGTCGGCGATGGCTTTGACCATGAAGTTCGGGCCATTGCCGATATAGGTGTTGGCGCCCATGAGCACCGAGCCGGCGCCGATGGCGAGGAGGTGCGCGTGTGTGGTGCCGACGACCTCGCTGGCGCCTCCGAGGCCCTGCGCCACGGAGAGAAACGTGAGGTAGGTGGGCGCGTTGTCGAGCACGGACGAGAGGCCTCCGGTGATCCAGAAGAAGTGCAGCGGCGCCGAGATGCCGAGGCTCGAGGCGTGCTCTGACAGCAGGTGGAGCGCCGGCACCATGGTGACGAAGATGCCCACGAAGAGGATGGCCACCTCCAAAATGGGACCGAACTGAAACGCGTTTTTCTGACGGGGCTCGGGAGAGGTGAGCTTCAGAGAGAGCCCGGCCAGGGCGACCATGACGACCTCCCGCCAAGGCGTTGGCAGAAACACGGCGGCGACGACGCCGGAGAGCAGCGCGGCGTTGCCCCAGCCTTCGATTTTCAGAGGCTCGGCCTGACGACGATCGGCTTCCAGCGCGAGCTGGGGTTCCCGCAGGTACGCGCGCCGGTCGATGAAATAGAAGACCGTGAGGAGGTACCCCATGGCAAAAAGCCAGATGGGGAAGAGGCGCAACGTCCACAGGAAGGGCACGCCGCGCAAGTAGCCGAGAAACAGGGGGGGATCGCCGAGCGGGGTCAAGAGCCCGGCGCAGTTCGACACGATGAGAATGAAGAAGAACGGCAGGTGCGCGGTGTTCGTGCGTTGTTTGTTGGTGCGCAGCACCAAGTGCACGAGCAGCATGCTGGCGCCCGTCGTTCCCATCACGTTGGCGAGCACCGCGCCGGTGGCCAGGAGGGCGCAGTTGCGTCCCGGTGTGGCCAAGAGGTCGCCAGCGACGTGGACTCCGCCCGCGGTGACGTAGAGCGCGCCGAGCAAACACACGAAGGACAAGTACTCGACGAGCGCATGCCCCAGCGCCGTCGGGTTCGAGCTCATGAGCCACAGGGCGACGGGCAAAGAGAGCAGCGTCGCAACGAGGGCCTTGTTGCGGTTGTGCTCCCACCAAGCTGGCGCGACGAGGGGGAAGGAGGCGATGGCCGAGAGCAGCAACGCAAACGGGCCGACCGCGAGCACAGGACTGAACACGAAGGATCCCTCGGACAAATCAGGGGTGGTCAATAAAATGCCCCCCGGGAGTTCGCGCTCCCGGGGGGCAACAGTCTGACGTCACGCACGGAGCGACGTGACGCAGATTGCTCTGTTGGAGTTACTCCGCCGGGGCGGCCTCGAGGGCAGCAGGCGTCGGAAGCGACGCGGGCGCCGTTCCATGACCCACGGTCGAGATGAAGTCGTAGGCGTGCATGCCGTGCTCGCCGGAGTCCAACCCTTCGACTTCCTCTTCCGCGCTGACGCGGAGTCCCATGGCCGCCTTCACGATGCCGAAGACGAGCGCCGAACCGAGGATGGCGGCGACCGCGTAGGCGCCGACGCCGAGCAGCTGCGTACCGAGGGTGTGCTCCGGGTTGGTCGAGAAGAGACCCACGGCCACCGTGCCCCAAATGCCGCACACGAGGTGCACGGAGATGGCACCGACCGGGTCGTCGATTTTGATCTTGTCCATGAACACGACCGAGCCGATGACGAGCGCGCCGGCGATGAAGCCGATGATGACGGCAGAGTTCGGCGTGACTACGTCCGCGCTGGCGGTGACACCGACGAGACCGGCGAGGATACCGTTCAGCATCATCGAGAGATCGGGCTTTCGGGAGATGAACGTGTAGGCGATGAGAGAGCCCACGCCGCCCGCAGCCGCGGCCATACAGGTGGTCACGAGCACCAAGCTGGTGCCCGCGGGGTCGGCCGAAAGCACCGAGCCGCCGTTGAATCCGAACCAGCCGAGCCACAGCAAAAACACGCCGAGCACCGCCGACGGCATGCTGCTGCCGGGCATCGGATTGACGCGACCACCTTCGTACTTGCCAATGCGCGGACCGAGCATCCAGGCGCCGATGAGCGCGCCCCAACCGCCGACCGAGTGCACGACCGTGGAGCCGGCGAAGTCGTAGAAGCCCGCGTCTTGCAGCCAACCGCCGCCCCACTTCCACGAGCCGGCAATGGGGTACACGAACGTCACGAAGAGCGTGGCGAAGGCCAAGAAGCTCCACAGCTTGATGCGCTCGGCGACCGCGCCCGAAATGATGGTGCAGCAGGTCGCGGCGAACATTCCCTGGAAAAGAAAGTCCGTCCAGTACGTGTAGCCACCGGAGGCGTACTCGACCGTCATGCCGTTTTCCGGCGGCGTCACGCCGAAGCCCGCAAAGCCGAGCCAGCCGTTGAACTCACCCGGGTACATGAGGCTGAAGCCCACCACGTAGTAGGTGAGTAGCCCAATGAGGGGGACGAAGGTGTTCTTGAAGAGGATGTTGACGGTGTTCTTGCTGCGGGAAAGTCCAGATTCCACCGCCGCAAAGCCGAGGTGCATGATGAACACGAGCCCCGTGCAGATCATCATCCACACGTTGTTGGCCGTGAATTGACCCACATCGACCTTCACTTCGTCAGCCGCGAGGGCCAGCGTCGGCGCGAGCAACGCCAACGACGCAAGGCTCAAAGCCCGGATTCGTTTCATGTTCGTCTTCCTTGGTGCTTTGCCGAGCTGCCAAGAGGCCCTCGACGTTGACTTCGGAAGTTCTTAACCGGCGTCGTTTTCTCGAGAGTTTCGGAATGCCGACGGGTGGGTGATCCGCGTAATCCATCGGGCGACCGGGTGAGACGGTGTTTCGGGGGGGTGTCGGGGTGTCGGGGGGGGCAACGGGACCGCAACGTCATCGTGCTGGCGCACGATGACGCGTTGGCTACGCGCTGCGAGGCGTCGATTGCTGGACGGTTACTCCGAGACGACCACGAGCTAGCCCTTGGACGCATCATGGGGCACGAGACGGCGCTGCGCGACCTGTTCTCCCCCTCATCGGCAATCGTCGCGCGGGGCAGTCGGACGACGACGAGAAGACGGAGGTGGGGCGTGGTGGGGCGATGGTGACGGGAGGCGGCGGAGTGACGCCGGCGAAGCCGCGGCGCTCTTCTTTCGTTTGTGACGCTCCTACCATGCACGTAAGGGGATCAGCTGCGTCTCTTGATCTGACGCTGGATCACGGTCATTACGTCCTGCGCGAACTTTCCACGCTTTAGGGCGTCATCCGTTGGATGGCCAACCTTGTCTATGGCCTTGTGGCACTGCTTGAAGACTTCGACATACTCGCTGGTCTCAGAAGACAGCGTCTTGATCAGGACGCTTGCGTAGGGGTCGGCCTTCTTTGAATTAGAGGGAGGTGTGTCGGTTGATCCGTTGCAAAGCCACTTGAACGCTTGAATGATGTGCCAACGAACCTTGATGTAGTTGCGTGCGCCGATCTTGTTGCCGTTGATCAATGTCTGGTATTTGTACAAGGCGAGCGCAGACGCATAGTAGTAGGACTCGCTGTCATCCTCGCGGAAAAGTTGCTCGCCACTGGCGGAAAATATTGTAGCAACGTACCGCGCTGAGTTGTGCGGACTATCAAGAAACATTGCCGCGTAGCACCGTGAGAGTGTTTTTACATCGAAGATGCGCGTTGCCTGGAGTCCCGATGTGCGGTACTCCGCCTGTCTTCTTTCAAAGTAGATCTTGTTTACCGGTAGTGCATCTTGGTTCTTCGCGGTGAAGTATCTCTGTACTAGTTTTGCTTTGCTTCGAAGTCCTAGGAATGCTTCCTTTGAAATGTCGGACTGATTGTTTGTTGCTGAAATGACATCAGCTGTCGAGTCGTTCTCTGGGGACTCGATGAATCGCACAACAACATTGACCGAATCAGTTAGCAGTTTACGGTTCTCGGCCAGGGTGCTGCTTGTCTGGCATCCGTTGACTATCTGGTAGTTGGAAAGGTGGAGCTCTTTTGTGTTTGGTGTCAGTGTAAGCTGAGGGGCAACTACGGTTATTCCGTTGTTGAGTACAGAGAACAGGGTGCTCTTCTGTGGATCTTTGAGTGTGGTCCGGATGGCTGAGTTTACGTCGTTGTCGCTGCCCAGGTAGGAACGTACGTTCTCCTCGAAGATCGATTGTCTAATATTCTTCTCACCGTCGATGAGCAAGGCGTCGACAAGAGTT
>JAEYVE010000055.1 GCA_023432025.1 Pseudomonadota bacterium | reverse complement strand
GGCACGCCGGGCGTTCACGTGGCCCGGGCCGCCTCTGGGCGCTCGTGAAGCGCTGGAAGCCGCCGCGCCGGCTCAAGCTGACGCGGGACGGCAAGTACTTCATCGGCATCACGTTCGGCGTGGGGTTCGTGGCCGTGGCCACCGCGAACAACCTGCTTTACCTGATGCTCGGCATGTTGCTCTCGCTCATCGTCGTGTCCGGCGTCTTGAGCGAAATGAGCCTGCGTCACCTGCGCGTGGCGCGGCGCTTACCTGCGCGGGCGCAAGTGGGCCGCCCCCACCTCGTGGAAATCGAGGTTCACAACGACAAGAAGCGCATGCCCTCGTACGCCATCGAGGTGGAGGACCTGCGCGCCGGCCAACCCGCGGACAAACGTTGCTTCTTCTTGAAGATTAGCCCCCGCTCCGCGCAGGTGGCCGCCTATCGGCGCACGCCGGCGCGCCGCGGCTTGGACCGTCACACCGGCTTCCGCATCGCTACGCGCTTTCCTTTCGGGTTCTTCGAGAAGTCGCGCGAAATTTCGTGCGACGGGGAGCTCGTCATTTACCCGGCGGTGGACTCCGTGACGTTGCCGCAGGCGGCGCATGGCGCCCGCCTCGGCGCGGGGCACGCAGAGGGCCGCGGCTTCGGAGACGAAGTCATCGGGGTGCGTCCGATGCGCGAAGGTGACGACCCGCGCGACATCTATTGGCGCAAGAGCACCGCGCAGAACCAAATCGTGCTGCTCGAGCGCGCCCGTGAGGCGCGCCGCGACGTGACGCTCGAGGTCGACAACGTGTGCGACGGCGCGCAGCCCACCGCGGAGTGGGACGAGCGCTTCGAAAAGCAGCTCCGCCACACCGCCTCGCTCGCGGTGGCGCATTTGCGTCGCGGCGAGGCGGTGCGCATCCGCACGACGTTCGGTGAACGCGTCCTGGCCGCTCCATCCAGCGGCGCGGATCCGGCGCTCCGCTTTCTGGCGCTGCTCGAAGCCCACACAGGCAACGAGAAAAAGCTCGAGCGCCCGCGCGTCCCCGAGCGACCGGCGTCGGCGCCAGAAATCGTCACGGCTCCGCCCCCCTCGAGCGGACGACGCCCAGCGGTGGGAGGGACCAAGTGAGGTTCGGGTTCACGCACCGTCTGATGACGGACGCCTTGGCCGTGCTGGGCTTGCTCGCGCTGCTCACGAGCGGCCAGTTGGATCCGTGGGTCTCGGGGATCGTGGTGACCGGGCTCTTGGTCGCCCTGTTTTTGCCCAGCCGCTACAAAAAACCCACGTTCTTGCGCTGGGCGGGCGTGGTCGCGCCGCTCGCGCTACTCGGCACGCAGGTCGTGCGGCTCGGCCTCGGTCAGGACCCCATCCCGGTCATCGTGGAGTTCGCCGCGGGTCTTCAGGTCATTCGCTTGGCCACGCGGCGAGGCGCGGCGCACGACCAACAAGTCATCATCCTGTCCCTCCTGCACCTGATTGCCGGGACGGTGCTCGGCGGCGGACTCGCTTACGCGCTCTCCTTCGTGGGCTTTCTCGTGCTCACGCCCGGCGCGCTCGTGCTCAGTCACCTGCGCCGCGAGGTCGAAGGGAACTACCGGCAAGGCGCGCGGGACCGCACGGGGCTTCCGGTGGACGTACCGCGCATTTTGCGCAGCCGACGCGTCATCGGGCGTTCCTTTTTGCTGTTCACGTGTCTCCTGTCGGTGCCCGTCTTTCTGTTCACCGCCATCTTGTTTCTCGCCTTCCCCCGCGTCGGCATGTCCCTCTTGATGGTGCAGCCGATGCGCCCCACGCGCGTCGTTGGCTTCTCGGAGCGCGTGGACCTGGGCGGCATCGGCAAGCTGCGCACGGATCCCGCGCTGGCGATGCGCGTCACGTTCGATCGTATGCCGGAGGACCCGCCCGTTCGTTTGAACCTCTACCTGCGCGGCGCACTGTTCGACCAGTACGACGGCACCACGTGGAGCCGCTCCCCGCAAAACGGCGGCGGTCCCGATCAACTCGGCGCGTGGATTGCGCTCGAGCGCACGCCGGACGTGGTGCGTGACCGACGCATGCGCATTCAGCTCGAGCCCATCGATCCCCCGGTCGTGTTCGTGCCGGGGGACGCGGTGGCGCTCGGCGTGGTCACCGGGCGCGGCGAGCTGACCACGCGACGCGTGCCCCAAGTGTTTTCTGGGGCGTACGGCGAGCTGCGTTACACGGGGTTGGACAAAGGCGGCCTCACCTACGACGTGTTTCTTCGCGGCGAGCGCGAGCCCAGTCGAGAAGTTCTCCAGCGTCGCAACGCCGCACGCTTCCTCCAGACCCCGGCCAACCTTTCTCCACGAGTGCGCACGCTCGCCCAAGAGCTGGTTCAGGGAGAGAAAACGCCGCTCGGCGCCGCCCGCGCCATCGAAACGGCGCTGCGCACCCGCTACAGCTACGACTTGGAGTCGCCGTCTGGCGCCGCGCCCGATCCGCTCTACGACTTCTTGTTCGTCTCCAAGCGCGGTCACTGCGAGTTTTACTCGACCGCCATGGCCATGATGCTGCGCACGCTGGGCGTACCCGCGCGCAACGCCACCGGCTTCGTGGGCGGCACCTTGAACCGCTTCGGCGGCTTCTACGCGGTGCGCCAAGGCGACGCGCACTCGTGGGTGGAAGCGTACATCCCCGGCCAAGGCTGGACGCGCTTCGACCCGACGCCTCCCTCGAACGCGGCTCCCCAAGGAGACGCCACGGGTCTCTTGGCATTCTTGCGCGAGGCCGTGGAAGCCGCCTCCCAGCGCTGGAGCGAGCACGTCGTCGGCTACAACTTGGAGAAGCAGCTGAACTACTGGCGCGCCGTGCGCAATCAGTGGCGCAGCATCGCGCCGCGCGAAACCAGCGCATCGAACGGCGCGAGCACGCTGCGTATCGTCGGCTTCGTCGCGGGCGGCATCGTGCTCGTGGGCGCAGCGTGGTTCTTCGCGAAGAAGCGGCGCAAACCCGCTCCCCAGCGCGACCCTCAGCTACTCGCCGCCAGCGCAGCGCGCCCCATCGAGCTCTACCGCCGCCTCGAGGCCGCGCTCTCCGCGCGCGAAGTGCCGCGCCCGCTCTCCGTACCGCCGCTCCTGCACGCGCAGGCGCTCTTCGCCGCAGGACACCCCACCGGAGAGGAAGCACTTGCGCTCACGCAACTGTACTTGCGCGCGCGCTTCGGCGGCGTGCCCCTCACGGAAGCGGAAGACAAGGACTTCGTGCGTCGCGTGCGCGCGCTGCGCCAGCCGCACGCCACCACGGGCGGCGGCCAAGCGGCGGACTCGGAGCGCCGCGGAGCCGCGTAAGGATTCCTATCGCCTCGTGCGAGGTTCACGCGGGCTGCGGCCTCGAATACTCGAGCCGCTGAAGCGCGGCTCCATTCGCCGCGCGGCGACGTAGCGCGGGAGCGGACGGGCGACGACGTACGCCGTCGCCCACCAAAAAAGCCGCTCAGGGTTTGCCCGCGGACGAGCCGATGTAGCTGTCGAAGACGTTGGCGATGAGGTCCGCCAAAATGCCGTCCGCGACGCGCAGGCGGCGGCTCATTTCCCGCGCGAGGTTCAGCACCACGAGCGCGTACGCCTTCACGTCGTAGCGGTAGAGCGCGTCCAAGTCCGACGCGGCGATGCGGAGGAGGCGCGCCGGCGAAACGGCGCGCACGGTGGCCGAGCGCGGCTGCACGTCCACGATGCTCATTTCTCCGAACCAGTCGCGTGGGCCGAGCACCGCGACACGCGAGTCCTTGCCGTGACGGCTGCGCTTTTGCACTTCGATGTCGCCCTGCAGCACGACGAACATGTCGTCCGCGACGTCCCCCTCGTGAAACAGCGCCGTGCCCGGCGGCACCTCGATGACGCGGAGGTTCTCCGCGAGGTGCTCGAGCACGGCGTCCGTGAGCGCGCCGAAGAGCCCGACGTTGCGCAGCTCTTTCGCCGAAACCGGCGGCCCGAGCTCGGAAGAAGGCGCCTCGCTGCTGACGCGCGCGGGGCCCGCGGGCTCACCCGCATCCATCGGTTTCGCCTCGGCCATGCAGGCTGTTCCTCACAAGTTCTTGTTGAACACCACGCGCGGCCGAGCGGGGCCCGCGTAATCCTCGACGAGCGTCGCGGTCCAGCCCGTGGCTTCGTGGAAGCCGACGGAGCCTTCGTTGCCCGTGTTGGTGATCGCCTTCAGACGGCGACAGCCAGCGGCGCGCGCCTCTTCTTCGAAGCTTTGGTAGAGCACCTTGCCAACGCCGCGACGGCGGTAGTCCGGGTGAATGCCGACGAGGTGCACGTAGCCCGTCTTGGGCGGCCCAGGCGCGATGAACCCGAAGAGGAAGCCCACCATGATGCCGTCGTGCTCGACCACACGCGCGAGCCCCCCCAGCTCGTAGAAGAAAATGGGGTGCGCGAGCGCGCTGGTGGGGCCGCCCCACCACCGATCGATGACTTGGACGATGTGGTCGTAGTCCTGCTTCCCGAGAGGTCTCGTGATCATGGGTGAGCTCGAGCCTATCACGGCGCTGGTCAGTGCGCGCCGCCTCGTGTATCGAGCCCGCATGTCCGGCCGACCGCCGCTCCGTATCGCTCCGTCCATTCTGAGCGCAGACCTGGGACACCTCGCCGACGAAATTCGCGACGTCGAGGTAGGTGGCGCGGACTACATCCATGTGGACGTCATGGACGGCCGTTTCGTGCCGAACATCACCTGGGGACCGCCCATCGTGAAGGCGGCCCGCAAAGTGACTAGCCTGCCCCTGGACGTCCATTTGATGATCGTCGAGCCGGACCGTTACGTGGAGGCGTTCGCCGAGGCCGGCGCTGACATCATCGGCATCCACGTGGAAGCAGATCCACACGCGCAGCGCACGCTCACCCGCATCCGTGAGCTAGGGAAAAAGAGCTGCATCACGCTGAACCCGCAGACTCCCGCCGGGAGCGTGGAGTACCTCTTGGACGTGGCCGACCAAATCTTGGTCATGAGCGTCAATCCGGGCTTCGGTGGGCAGAAATTCATCCCCGGCGTGGTTCCCAAGATCCGTGAGCTCCGGCGCATGTTGGACGCCCGCGGTCTCCCCGCGGAAATCGAAGTGGACGGAGGCATCAGCGAGGCCACCGCGCGGCAAGTCGTGGACGCCGGCGCCAACGTGCTGGTGGCGGGCGCGGCCGTTTTCGGTAGCGCGGATCGCAAAGGTCGCATCGATGCCATCCGCCGCGCGGCGCCCTAGTCGCGCGCTTTCGAGCGCCGCGCGCCGCGCCGCGCCGCACGTCGTGGCGCTGGGTTTGCTGGCCTGTGGCGGCTCGGTTTCGACGCCGAACGCGGAGCCCGCGACGTCGCCCGACGCACCACCCCGCACGGAGGCAGAAGCTCCCCGCCAGGAAGCCGCAAGCCAAGAAGCGCAGCTCGCCATCGACGCCGCGCTCGCCGACGTCGCACGGCTGCGTGAGCTTGCGCCGCGCGCGGCCGTGCGCGGCGCCGTAGTGCCCGTGGAGCAGCTGGTTTCGCACGTTCAGAGCGCGCTGGACGAAGATTTGCCCGAAAAAGCGCTCACGGGCACCGCAGAGCTCTTGTGGGCGCTCGGCACCGTGCCCGACGGCTTCGACTACCGCGAGAGCGTTTTGGCCCTGATGAGCGACGAGCTCGCGGGCTTGTACGACCCCGAGCAGAAGGCCATGTATCTGCGCCGTGACCTCGGTGCGGACGCCACGACCGCCACCTTGGCGCACGAGCTCGTACACGCGCTGCAGGACCAGCACTACGGGCTGGAGGGCCTGACCAAGTGGCGGGACGACGCCACGGATCAGCTCTCCGCCCTCTCGGCGCTCGCGGAAGGAGACGCCATGAGCGCCATGCTGGACGGAATGCTCGAAAGCGACGGGCGCCGCGCGTTCGAGCTGCCGAGCGAGCTCTTGGAGGGACAAATGCGCCTCTTGGGCGGGGTCACGGAGGACGCCCAGCGCGTACCCACCATTCTCAAGCGGTCGCTCATTGCGCCGTACGCCGACGGCATTCGCTTCGTGCACGCGCTCCGCAAGAGCGGCGGCTGGGCCGCCGTCGACGGCGCTTGGCGCGACTTGCCGACGACCACCGAACAAATTCTCCACCCGGACAAGTACGAGGCGCGCGAGCCAGCGCTCGCGGTGACGCTCCCGCCCGCGCCCCCAGCGGTCCAGCGCGGGCCTGCCAGGACGCCCTCGCCCGCGAGCGCCGCCGCAAAAACCACCAGCGACTCAGAGGCGCCCCCAGCGGAGCCGTGGCAGCTCGCGTTTCACGACGTGTGGGGTGAGCAGTCGCTTCGCATCCTCTTCGAAGAGTGGATGCCTTACAAAGCCGCGCGGGAGAGCGGCGCGGGTTGGGGAGGAGACCGCATTGCGCTCTACCGACGAGGGGAGGAGCGCGCGGTAGCGTGGTCACTGTTAGCGGATGATGATGCGTCCGCCGAGCGCATGCTGCGCGCCTTTGCGCGCGGCGTCCACGCCCCGAGGGCCGCGGATACCACCGCCTTGCCCGCCGTCAGCGACGAACAAGCTCGCTCGCTCACCAAGGGCGGCGCCACGTGTGAGCTGAGCTCCACGCGCGGCCCGTTTTCCGTGGTGCGGCGTGGTCGACACGTAGTCGTGGTGGTGGGCCCCTACGAGCACACGCCGAGCGGACGACGCGCGACGAGTGACTGCGCCGAGGCGCGGCGCTGGGCCGAAGTCGCGCTCACGATCCCCTAACCATCCGACTTCCCCGGATTCCGGCGGACCCCGCCGCCGGCGGGCGCACGACTGCGCCGAGGCGCGGCGCTGGGCCGAGGCGCGGCGCTGGGCCGAAGTCGTGCTTCGGGCTGCCTGAGCCTTCACGACTCACCGCCGTGATGCTGGCGGAGGCGGAAACGTGCGCCGGAGGCTGTGCTCGTCGACGCTTCGAGGACGCGAGGGGGCCGTTATTGGCGTGCTACTTGGTGGGGCGCTCGCCACCGGCACCCGCTTGACCAGCCGCGCCCCCTTCTGGGGGCTGCTCCGAAGAACCACCAGCGCCGGGGAGCGGCGCGCCGCCAGTTCCCACGCCAGCGCCCTCGCCGCCGGTGCCGGCCACCGACCCACCCGTGCCATGATCTCCGCCGGGCCCAGCCCCCGACGGCAAGTCCGGCTCTGGGCTCAAATTGCAGGCGAAAAACGAAAGCCCGAGCGCAAACGCGAGAACGCGCCAGCGTTTCATCCGCCGTTCTCCGCTCCGCCGCGGCCGGCCGCTCCAGCGGCTCCGTCGCTGCTGCTAGCGGCGCCCGTCGCGCCCGTCCCGAGCAGAGGGCCGCCGGGAGCCCCTCCCGAACCTCCACCCCCTGAGTCGCCCCTGTCTGCCGCCGATGGCACGTCTTCGATGGGGCTCAAGCCGCATGCGACGAAGGCCACGCCTAGCACACAGAGAACGACGCGGAGCCAAAGCATACTCACTCCGCTTCCGGGTCCCCGTTGTGACCCGCGCTGCCCGTCCAGCTCTCGGCGCCTGCAGCACCGGCAACACCGCCCGAGTTCGGGTTGCCACCCGAAGCGCTGGCGCCGCCCGCTGCAGCGCCGCCCGTGCCGCTCTTTCCGCCGGTAGCGCTTGAGCCACCGGTAGCGGTTGAGCCACCGGCGGCGGCTCCGCCACCCGTCCCAGGCGCACGACCGCCTGTGCCACCCGCCGAGGGCAAGTCGGGCTCAGGGCTCAGGTTACACGCCGCACCCAGTGACCCGAGGGCGAGCCATTTCCAAAGCTGGGGTGGCACACGGCGCATGACCTCCGTCCCGTAGCATGTGCCGCGCCAAAGAACGAGCATCTCCCGGCAAGCGCACTCAGCTGCGCACGTCGCCACCCCTGCAGTTGATCCCACCTGCTATTGGAGCCCGGACGCGCGGCAACAGCTCACTCGCGGCGTCGCTCTTTGCTCGATTGCAGCAGCACGGCAAGCGAACACTGGCACAAAGCGGCACACTCCGGACCGTACGATCACGGCCCACCTGCGTCGGAGGAGCGCGCCCTTTCTACGCGCTGGACGTCAATCGCGGCCCAGCGCGCGGCGTGCTCGGGCCAAAAGCTCGAGCGCCTCGTCCGGGCGACCCTGCTCGAGGCCGCTCGCCACCCGATCGAGCTCGGCGCCCAGCCGGCGTAGCTCAGCGCTGACCGCGTCGGCGTTGCTCTCGAAAATGTCCTTCCACATGGCGGCGGCGCCCCCGGCAACGCGCGTCATCGAAGCAAACGCTGGACCGGCGGCCACGCTCGCCCCTTGCTCCGCGCCCAGCGTGGCGAGCGCGCTCGCCACCAGCTGCGGCACGTGGCTCGTGAGCGCCACGGCGTGGTCGTGCGCGTCCGCAGCGAGCAACACGGGCTCCGCGCCCAACGCACGAACCCACGCCTGCACGCGCGAAACGACGTGCGGAGCAGCCCCCTCGGGACACAAAAGCCAACGCCTGCCGGCGAACAAATCCGCGCTGGCGTTCGCCAGCCCCCCCTGAGGACGACCCGCCATGGGGTGTCCCGCAATGAAACGCTCACGCCCCTCCAACGAACCTGCACGTTCCACCAGCGCGCGTTTGGTGGAGCCGCAGTCCGTCACCACGCTCCCCGCGGCCAGCGCGCGCGGCAAGAACGACGCGATGACGCCAACGGGCATCGCCAGCACCGTCAGATCACTCTCAGAAAGCGCTTCCTCGACGCGCGCGTCGTCGTCGATGTCGACCCAAGCGTCGACGACACGAGCACCCGCAACGTCCGCCACATCGGGCGCGTTGGCGAGGCAATCGATGCCCACGATGTGCGACGTCACCCCCGCGCGGCGCGCTGCGAGCGCGACCGAGCCACCGATGAGGCCAACGCCCACGATCGCGAGTCGATCCAGAGCCATGCGCGCCTGGGACGTGCCACGACGGACCCCCTGCAAGCAAGCGCCTTGCGCTGTGGCCCGTCCCCGCCACAAGGGCTATCGTTCGGGCCACACCGCTGGCGTTCACGAACCGTGCTCGTCGGCGCAGTCCAACACCGCCGGGCTCCGAGCAAACCGTCGGTCGCCCGCCGCCTTTCCCCGCCCGAAACTCACGAAGTCAGCTCGGTTCACGGAGCTCGTACTCGCTGTCTGCCGATGGATGCTTCTTTGATTGGCCAACTCGTTTCGGGTCGCTACCGAATCTTGAGCGTCATCGGTGTCGGCGGCATGGGTCAGGTGTATTTGGCCGAGCACATCGCCATCCAAAAGCGCGTCGCGCTCAAGGTGCTGCGCCCCGAGTACTCCAAGAAGCGCGACATTGCGCTCCGGTTCCAGCAGGAGGCCATCAGCGCCTCCCGCATCAAGCACCCCGGCGTGCTGGAAGTCTTCGATTTCGGCGAGCTCACGGACGGCAGCACGTACATCGCCATGGAGCTGCTCGAGGGCTACGACCTGGGCGCGCTCCTGGAAAAACAGGGGCCGCTTCGCCCGGCGCTCGCGCTCGAAGTGCTTTTGCAAGTTTGCCGGGCCATGGACGCGGCGCACGCGGCGGGCGTCGTGCACCGCGACATGAAGCCGGACAACGTCTTTTTGCACGGCGTAGGCCACGGTCCACCCATCGTGAAAATCGTGGACTTCGGCATCGCGCGCCTACGCGAAAACGACGACCCCGGCGCGCCCAACGACACCACCTCGCGGCGGCGCCTCACCAAGACCGGCGTGATTTTCGGCACGCCCGAGTACATGGCCCCCGAGCAAGCGCAGGGCAAAGAAGCCGACGCGCGCAGCGACATTTACGCAACCGGCGTCATCCTTTTCGAGCTCTTGACCGGCGCGGTGCCCTTTACCGGGCAGAGTTTCCTCGAGGTGCTCAATCGCCACGTGCTCTTCGCCGTGCCGCGTCTCTCCGAAGTGAGTCCGGGGCTCGTCGTTTCTTCCGAGCTCGAAGAGGCGATGCGCCGCGCCTTGGCCAAGGACCCTGCCGCGCGTTTCGCGTCCATGCGCGAGTTCGCCGAGGCGCTGCTCGCGGTGCCGGAGGCGAGCGCTCTGCGCTCGGAGCGCGCCTCCCAAAGCGCCTGGAAGGTGCGCAGCGGGCCCACCTCTTCACCCAGCGCGGCCTCGTCTCCCGCCGTGACACAGGTAAACGGCACACCGCTCACCGCGGCGGACGATGTACCCACCGCAAAAGGCACACGTCGCGGACTCTGGGTCGGCGTAGCGTTTGCCGTCGTCGCCATCGCACTCGGCGCGGCCTACGCCGTCACTGAAAGCGCCGCGGAGCGCCCCGCCGTCGCTCTGCAAAACTTGCCGGAGGGAGCGCACGCCGCTGCCCCCTCCGCGAGCGCCGCTGCGGCCGTGGCCCCTTTCGCCCACGCGTCTTCGAGCGGCAGCGCCGAGCGAGTCACCCTACGCGTCGTCACGGACCCGCCCGGGGCTGTCATCCACAAGGACGGGTTTCAAGTCTGTGACAGCGCGCCGTGCGACGTGCTCGCGAACCCCAATGAAACGCTGGTGCTGACGGCCCAGCTCGCCGAGCGTCGGGGGGAAGCCAAGGTGCTCGCCCAGCGTGACCAAAACGTCACCATCGCGCTCCGTCCCGCGCCCGCGCGGCGAAAAACAGCGGCCCCCGCCCCCAAGGCCGCTCCCCAGCAGGGCGCGGCTCTCTGCGAGGTGGTCGTCGATGGCCTAAAAATTCTGCGTCCCTGTCAGTAGTCCCCTCTCGACGGAAACCCGGACCCACCTCCCACCGTAAGCCCCACCCCCGCGGACGGGCGCCTCGTGAGCACGGCTCACCGCCGAAAGCGCCCTCCTCCGTCAGCAACTCGTTCCCTCGCCCCGAAGTCGGGTAGTCTAGACCAGCCGTGACGTTTCAAAGCCCGGTCCCCTTTGGCGCGACCTTCGCGGGCAAGTACCGCGTGGATCGCGTGCTTGGCGAAGGTGGCATGGGCATCGTAGTGGCCGCGCACCACCTCGAGCTCGATCAGCCCGTCGCCGTCAAGTTTCTCTTGGACGACGTCGCGCGCAACGTAGAAGGCTCCGAGCGGTTCCGCAGAGAAGCGCGCGCCGCCGCCAAGATCCAAAGCGAGCACGTCGTGCGCGTCTTGGACGTCGGAGTGCTCGACTCGGGCGAGCGCTACATGGTGATGGAGTACTTGGACGGCCACGACTTGGCCGAAGAGCTCCGTCAACAGGGACAGCTCCCCACCGAAACGGCCGTGCGCTACTTGCTGGAAGCGCTGGACGCCATCACGCAAGCGCACGCCACGGGCATCGTGCATCGCGATCTCAAGCCCGCCAACCTCTACCTCGCGAGGCGCCCGGACGGCATTCGCCGCATCAAAGTGCTGGACTTCGGCATCTCCAAGTCCATGAACGGCACCACCGGAGGAGAGCAGCTCAGCCTCACGCGCACCTCGGCGTGGATCGGCTCGCCGCTGTACATGGCGCCCGAGCAAATGCAGTCGGCGCGGGACGTCGACGCGCGCGCCGACATTTGGTCGCTGGGCGCCATCTTGTACGAGCTCTTGACGGGGCGGCCTCCGTACCCGGCGGAGTCGCTTCCGCAGCTTTGCAACCTGCTCCTCACGACAGACGTGCAGCCGCTGCGCGAGCTGCGCCCGGACGTGCCCCCGTCGCTGAACGACGTGGTGATGCATTGCCTCACGCGACCGGTCGATCAGCGCCTCTCGAGCGCCCCGGAGCTCACCGCGGCGCTCATCAAGGCGTGCCCGCTCGCGCTCGGCAGCGGTCGCAGCAGCTTGCCGAGCGCGCCGTTCTCCGCGCCCATCTCGGTCGAGCTGGGGTCGTTCGTCGGTAGCTCGGCTTCCGGCGGGCTGCACACCGGTACGCTTCAAAGCACCCCTGCCACCGCGGTAGCGCCCGAGCCCAAACACGCGCAAACCATGGCGAGCCAAACCGCGGCGTCGTGGGGTCGCACGGGCGAAGGCGCCTCACCCGGTCGCTTCAAGCTGTGGCTCGGGCTCGGCACAGCGGCGCTCGTGGCAGCGGCAGCGTTTGCGTTTTGGCCGTCCAGCTCCGCCAACCAGACCGACCTGGAGGCCGCCAGCGCGGAGACAGGTCGGCCCGAAACGAACGCGCCCAGCGCCCCCGCAGCGTCGGAGCCAGTCGCCCCCGCTCGGGTAGATAGCTCGCCCCAAGCCAGCCCGAGCGCAGAAATCGCCCCGAGCGCGGACTCGGCGGACTCGTCTGCCACGACGACTGCCGGTGAGTCGGTCGTGGACTCCGCCGCGCCCCCGGCGAGCGCCCCCGCCCCCGGGCTTTCGTCCAGCTCGATTCGCCCCGTCCGTCCCGTCAAGGCGACGACCGTGCGTCCGAGCGCGCCAGCGGCGCCCACGAGCGTCCCTGCCAAGCCCGCTTCCAGCGCCGAGGACATCATCAACTTCGGTGGTCGCAGGTAGTTGCGTTACAGTACGCGCCCGATGCGACCGGCGAAAATTCTGACGCGCGCTCTCTTGAGCGCTGCACTGCTCACGTTGCCCGGCGCCGCGTGGGCCCAAAGCGCCAGCGACAAGGCTGCGGCAGAGGCGCTCTTCGACGACGGCGTCACGCTGCTCAAACAAGGCAGCTACCTCGAGGCCAGCCAGCGCCTGGAGGCGAGCCAGCGCATCGATCCCGGCATTGGAACCCTGCTCTACCTGGCCGAGGCCTACGAAAAGCTGGGCCGCACGGCGAGCGCGTGGGCGACCTTTCGTGAAGCCGCTTCGCAAGCCCAAGCCGCGGGTCAAACGGAGCGCGCCAACGTGGGCTCCGAGCGCGCCGCACGGCTCACCCCCAAGCTGAACAAGCTGACGTTGAACGTGGCCCCCGAGGCCCAGCGCATCGAAGGCTTGGAAATCACCGACAACGGCAAGGCCGTTCAATCGGCGCTGTGGGGCTCGGGGCTCCCGGTCGATCCAGGGGAGCACGTCATCGAAGCTCGCGCGCCGGGCTACCTCTCGTTTTCGACGTCCATCACCGTCTCTGGCGAAGCGCAAAGCGCGAGCATCGCCGTTCCGGCCCTCGCGCGCGCCGCCCAGGCCGAACCCGCACCGGCGCCCGCGCCCGCTACGACGAGCGGCGCGCTGTCGACCGAAAACGCACTGCTCGCCACCGCGGAAGACGAAAATCGCGGCAGTGTGCAGCGCACCGCGGGCATCGCGCTCGCCGGGCTCGGCGTGGTGGGGCTCGGCGTCGGAACCTTCTTCGGCATCCGCGCTCTGAACAAAAACGACGACGCGCTCGCTCAGAACTGCGACGGCTCCCGCTGCCCCAATCAAAGCGGCGTGGATTCGTCGAGCGATGCGGTGGACGCCGCCAACATTTCCAACATCGCGTTCATCGTCGGCGGGCTCGGCGTCGTCGGCGGCGCGGTGCTCTACTTCACCGCGCCAGAGCCGGAAAAAACGAACGCGGCGGCCGCGCCTCGCACCAAGAGCTGGGCCAGCCCACGGCTCGAGCGTCTCGAGGTGCGTCCCACGGTGGGCGGCGGCGCTCTCGGGCTCGGAGGAACGTTCTAATGCGCGCTCTCGGACTTTTTTTGGGGCTCACCTGCGCGGCGCTGAGCGGCGCCTTCGGCTGTCAAACACTGGCGGACATCGAGGAGCGCACGCTCGACAAGGACGGCGTCAGCGCCCAGTGCGTGGAGTACTGCGACACGGTGATGTCGAACTGCACCGGCACGCTCACCGTCTACAAGTCACGCGAGGTGTGCTTGGACGTGTGCGCTGCGCTCGATCCGGGAGACCCGCTCGAGCCCGAAGGAAACACCGTGGCGTGCCGCCTGTTCGAGGCGAAAGAAGCGGCTCGGCCCGGCGAAGCCGGCTCCCACTGTTTTCGCGCGGGTCCGGGCGGCGGCAACCGCTGCGGTAGCGACTGCGACGCGTGGTGCGGCCTTCTGGAGCAAGCCTGCCCGGCCGACTTCGCGGCCATCGACGGCGAGTGCACGGCCCGCTGCGCGGGCCTCCTCGACCAAAAGCACTTCGACGTGAACGGGGACTACTCCACCGACACGCTCGAATGCCGCCTCATTCACGTCGGCGCCGCCCTCCGCGACCCCGTCCACTGCGAACACGCCGCCTTCAACCCGCGCGCGCTCTGCTTGCCCGCGGCCAAAGAAGAGCCCAAGTGCCGCGACTACTGCCGGCTCGTAGCGGCGACGTGCACGGACGAAAACACGGTCTACGAGAGCCAAGAGCAGTGTCTGGCCACGTGTGAGGCGCTCGACCCCGGTACCCTGGGCGATACCACGCAAAACACCGTGGGCTGCCGCAAGTACCACGCCGCCAGCGCGGCGACGGATCCGGACACGCATTGCCCACACGCGAGCCCCACCGGCGACGGCCACTGCGGCGTCTACGAGTCAGAGGACGGAAAAACCGGCAACTGCGAGTCGTACTGCGTTCTCTTGGGCGCGGCGTGCGCAGAAGATCCGGACTACGACTTCGCGAGCCAAAAAGCATGCGAGGACGCCTGCGAGGAAGACTTCGCAGACAACGGCGCCCAAAACGACGCCGGCTACACGCTGCAAACGGCCGAAAGCGGCGACACGCTGCAGTGCCGCACGCTGCATGCCGTGCGCGCGCTGGAAGACGCCGACGCCTGCTCCGCGGCGCTCGGCGCCGCTCCCTGCGACTGAGCGCTCACGGCATCTCCGGGCGCGCTCTGCTTCGCTCCGTGCGCCCGAGCGGTCCGCCGACGCCTGCTCCGCGGCGCTCGGCGCCGCTCCCTGCGACCGCGGTCACCAAAGCTCGGTGCTTCGTGCCCGTAGCGGCTCGCTGCCCTCGGGATGCGCTCGAACGGATGCGCTCGAGTCACAACATTTCATCGAGCGTGCGGACCCGCGCTTTGCTCGAGCTCTTTCTGGCAGGATCGGCGTGGCGCACACATGGCCGCCCTGGTCGAGACGCCTTAGTGTTTGGGGCCATGCGCGCCCGATCGTCCATCACCGTTTGCGCCATCGCGGCTCTTGCCTGGCTGGGCGCAGCTTGTGCCAGCGAACCAGGAGAAGCCTCCGGTGGCGCGCACAGCGGCGGCGGCGCGACGACCCACACGGGCGGCTCGGGAGGAACGGCGCCCGGCTCGGGGGCAACGAACGGCTCCGGCGGCGTGAGCAATAGCGCGGGCGCAGCCAGCGGCGGCTCGAGCAGCGGCGGCTCGAGCAGCGGCGGGGCGCCGAGCGGGCCCGGGACGGTGGCGCTGAGCGACGTGTGCGAGCTCGACGACTCGACGAATGCATGGGGTCCCATCGAACGGGACCAAAGCAACGGCGAAGACGCCGCGCACGACGGCGGCCCCCTGACGTTGAACGGCACCATCTTCCGAAAGGGCCTCGGCGTTCACGCTCCCTCCGACGTCGGGTTCGCGTTGGCCGGCGGCTGCCGTGAGCTCACCGCCACGGTAGGCGTCGACGACGAAATGCGCGCCCAAGGCTCCGTGCGCTTCGAGGTGTGGGGCGACGGCAACCGGCTCTTTCAGAGCGACGTGCTCACCGGCAGCTCGGAGCCGCTGCCCATTCGCGTCGACGTGAGCGGGGTCTCCGAGCTCCGCCTCGTGGCCAACGACGACGGCGGTAACGGCAGCGATCACGCCGACTGGGCCGACGTGCGCGTCCTGTGCGACGCCGCGCCCCCCACGGACTGCGCGCCCGAGCCGCGGCCCATTCTGGCTCCCGCAGGTTATCACCTGGTGTGGTCGGACGAGTTCGACGTGGACGGGCCACCGAATCCCGACAACTGGAGCTTCGAGGAGGGCTTCGTTCGAAACGAGGAAGCGCAGTGGTACCAGCCCGACAACGCCAGCGTGCAAGCGGGTTACCTCATCATCGAAGGGCGCCGCGAACGAAAGACGAACCCGAACTACGATCCCGGCGCCACCGGCGGCAACGCGTGGAAGCAAACGCGCCAGTTCGCGGAGTACACGTCGTCCAGCTTGCACAGCCGCGGCAAGCGCTCGTTTCGGTATGGGCGCATCGAAATGCGCGGCCGTCTCGTGGCCGCACAAGGCCTCTGGCCCGCGTTTTGGACGTTGGGCGTCGCCGGCGAGTGGCCTTCCTGCGGAGAGGTCGACATCCTCGAGCACTACAACTCACGCATCCACGCGAACGTGGCCGCCGGCACCACGACGCGTTGGCAAGCCAAGTGGGACTCGGTGAACCGCCTCGTCTCGTCGTTCGGCGACGACGACTGGGACCGCAAGTTCCACGTGTGGCGCATGGACTGGGACGACCAAACCATCGAGCTCTACTTGGACGACGAGCTCATGAACTCCACACGCTTGGACGACATGCTGAACCCCGACGGGCAGAGTCCGTTCCGGCAAGAGCACTACGTCTTGGTGAACCTGGCCATCGGCGGGCCCAACGGCGGCGACCCTTCGAACACGCCGTTTCCGACCCGCTACGAGGTGGACTACGTGCGCGTGTTCCAGAAGGACTGACGCTCTGGACTTGTCCGCAGCGCTAGTCGTCTGCGATGGTCCGTCTCATGGGGCTTTTTCGTGGCTTGGTCGTCCTCGGGTGGGCGTTTGTCGTGGCGGGGTGCGGCCCATCGGAGGGCTCGGATGCGACGGAGGAAAGCGGCAGCAACTCCGGCGGCAGCAACACCGGCAACCGAGAGCCCCTCCGCGCCACGCAGCTCTCGGCCGCCATGGCCTTTACGTGCGCGCTTCGCGTCGATGGAGAGGTGCTTTGTTGGGGCAGTAACGACCGGAGTGGACAGCTCTCTCCGCCCGAGGGGCCCTTCGAGCAAATCGCCTTCAACGGCAATCACGGCTGCGCGCTGCGCGCCGACGGCACGCTCGCGTGCTGGGGAGACGACAACAACGGCAGGCTCACCCCCCCATCTGAGCTCCTTTTCTCGCAAATTAGCGCGGGGCCGTATCACAAGTGCGGCATCACGCGCGAAGGCGCCGTCCACTGTTGGGGCGCGCGGGTGGGCGACTTCCCGGAAGGCGCGGGGTTCGTTGAAGTGGCGGCCGGGCTCAGTCACTCTTGCGCGCTGAGCGCCGAGGGCGTGGCCACGTGTTGGGGCGAAGACCGCAGCAGCGAGCCTCTCGTCGCCCCCGCGGACGAACGGTTCACCGCGCTCACGGCCGGCGAGTACCACGCCTGTGGCCTGCGCGAGGACGGCGGCGCGCTCTGTTGGGGAGAGAACCATCGCGGCCAACTTGCGGTGCCGGACGTCGTCTTCACGGCGCTCGCCGCAGGAGAAGGCTTCACGTGCGGCCGCACGACGGGCGGCACCGTCCAATGCTGGGGCGAGCGCGCCAGCGAAGCCGACGGCAAGCAGGTCTTCGTGCCCATGGAGTCGCCCAGCGGAACCTTCGTGTCGATCGCGGCTGGGGCATTTCACGCCTGCGGCATCCGAGAGGATGCCACCGTAGAGTGCTGGGGCGACGACATCTACCGACAGAGCGACGTCCCCTGAGAGCAACCGCGCTCCGTGGGGGCGACGGCGCTCGAAAGAACGGCTCCGAGAAGCGCCCAACGGCCGCGAGCGCGAGCGCGTGCTCGCTACCGCGGCGTCAACGCGACGACGACCCGGGTCACCGCACGACGGAGTCATCGACACGGTGACGACGACGTGCGGCGATAGCTCGAGACAGCGCGCGACTTCGACGGCGGCGCGGCGGTCGCCGCCGCGTCGCGCCGCCTCAGCGGTCCTTTTTGGCGCCCTTCTTCGCGGTCTTTTTGCCGGCCTTGGGGGATTTGCCGCGCCCGAACGCCGTCGCCGCAGGAGCTTTCTTGGCTTTGCCTTTGCGCGTGGCGCTGGCTCCGGTCGCGGCTCCGGCCCCCGTGGTGCGGCCCTGGCTCGCCCCGGTCTTGCCGCGTCGTCCTTCGCCCGCCTTGCTGGCCTTCCCCGCGCCTTTGAAGCTCTTGCCGCGGCGTGGCTCAGCGCCGCTGGCGCCGCCCTCCGCGCGACGCTCGGCGCGCTCACCGCTGCGCACGGCCACACCCAAGCGCCCGCTCGGCGCGCGGCGCGTGGCGTGCTCGCGGCCCCAAATGGAGGCTGGGGCGCTCTCCGCGGCGGCGCGTAGCCTGCCGCGCGCGGGCGGTGCATCCAAACGCGCGGGCTCGGCGAACCCGCGTTCGGTCACCTCCGAAGGCACCAAACGCCGCGCGTACACAGTACGCCGGAGCACGGCGACGTCCTCGATTTCCACTTCCACACGGTCACCGAGCGACACGGTATCGCCCGAACGCTGCCCCACCGCGGACAGCTCATTTTCGCTCACTTCGTAGCGGTCGGGTCCGAGCGCCTCGTAGCGAACGAGCACGTCCACGAACGGATCGTCCAACGTCACGTAGAGCCCGCCGCTCGTGACGGCGCTGACGCGGCCCTCGAACGTGTCGCCCACGCGCCCCTGCATGAAGAGCGCGCGGTACAAGTCCACCACCTCGCGCTCCACGTCCATCGCGGCGCGCTCGCGCACGCTCGAGTCCGTCGCCGAGGCGCGCAGCGCCTCCACTGCTTCGTCCGAGATGTCCGCTTTTTGGCCGCGCAAGAGCCCCTTCACTTGGCGGTGCACGCACAAATCCGGGTAACGGCGGATGGGCGAGGTGAAGTGCAGGTAGTGATCCGACGCGAGCCCGAAGTGCCCGATGTTCACGATGTCGTACGTGGCCTGCTTCAGCGAGCGCAAGAGCAGCATTTCCAGCACTTGCTTCTTGGGGTGCTTGGCGATTTTTCGGAGAAAGCGCGCCACGCCCTGGGGCGCCAGCATTTCGTCCATGTCGATCGCTACGCCCAAAGACTCTCCCACGTCCGCGAGGCGCTCGAGCTTCGCCTCGTCGGGCCTGCCGTGGACGCGGTAGATGGCCGGAGCTTTTTTGGCGGTGAGCCAGCGCGCCACCAGCTCGTTGGCGAGCAACATGAGCTCCTCCACCATGGAGTACGCGCGACGGATGCCGGGCCGCGTGGCGCGGCGCGTGACGTCCGTGGGCGCGCCCGACTTGGGATCCACGTGGATGCGCGGCTCCGGCAAGTCCAAGTCCAAGGCGCCGCGCGCCATACGAACCTTTCGGAGCTTCACGGCCAGCTCGTCCAAGACGGAGAGCTCCGCCTTCCAGGCCTCGGCTTGGGCGGACTGCGGAGACTCGGGATCGAACCCGAGCGCGCGCGCCACTCCGCCATACGTCAGCATGGCCTGAGAACGCATGACGCCTTCGACGATTTCGAAGCTGGTCACGCGGGCGTCGCGATCCAGCTCCGCGATGACGCACAGCGTGTACCTGTCGTGATCGGGGACGAGCGAGCACAAGTCCGCCGCCAGCGCGCTCGGCAACATCGGGATGGCGCGATCGGGCAAGTAGATGGTGCAGCCGCGGCGCTTGGCCTCGTCGTCGAGCGGCGCGCCGCTGACGACGTATTCGCTCACGTCCGCGATGGCGATGTACGCACGATAGCCGTCGCCCGCGCGCTCCACCCAGAGCGCGTCGTCGTGGTCCCGCGCGTCCTCGGGATCGATGGTGGGCAGCGGGACGCGTCGCAAATCCACGCGCCCATCGAGCGACAGCGTGCCGAGGCGCGCGGCCATTTTTTCGGCGTCCGCGAGCGCCGCGGCGGGGTGCTCCTCCTCGATCTGCTCGCGGACCAGGATTTTCCGCACCTCGGTTTGCGGATCTCCGGGCGGGCCGAGCACGAGGACGAGCTCCGCCTCACACAGCTCGTCGGAAAACAGAGGCCACTTTTTCACGTCGACGACCGCCGCGTCGCCGTCCTTGGCGTCCCTGGTGACGCGGGTGACCACGACGGGCCCGCGCAGCCGCGTGTCGTCCGGCTCGAGCCAGGCGCTCTTGCCGCGTCGCCGCAGCACACCCGCCACGCGCGGGCTGCGGCGCACCACGACGTCCTCGACGCGGCCCTCCACCCCGCGCGAAGAGCGATTCACCACGCTGACGCGCACTTTGTCACCGTGAAGCGCCCCGCCCATCGCGTCCGGCGGCACGTACACGTCTTCGTAGCCCACCGCCGTCACGAACCCGAATCCCCGCGGGTTGACGGTGAGCGCGCCCTCCCAGGTGCCACCCGCCTTTTGCGCGGAGCTCGACGCGCGGTAGCGATTGCCCGGCATCTTGCGCACGGTCCCGTCGACGCTCAGCTGCTGCAAGAGCTCGACCAAATGCGAATAGTGAGATTCGGGCACGCCGCACAAGGTCGCCACCTCCCGAGCGTGAAGCCCACGGGGCGAGTCGGCCAGACAGCGGACGATGTCGCCGCGCGAGGGAAGGGGTATCGCCATGACTGCGTTTGGCCGGAACGGTGGTCACGGGAGTCGTGACTCCACCGAGCGAGCGAGGGCGATGCTCGCTCACCCGCCCAGGAAATGACAGCCCTGGCAGGGGGCGCTATAGGTCCTCTCGCTTTGCGTCCTGCCCACTGGCTCCTGGTTCTTCGCGTGGCGACGCTCGTGGCTCTCGCTGCTAGCGCCGCGCTCCTCGTCGACTACGTATCCGCCCACCCCACGTTCTGCGGCAGCGGCGGCTGCGCCAGCGTGAGGCAGAGCGCCTTCGCCTACCTGCCCCTGCCCGGCCTTTCGCCGGTGCCGCTGCCGGTGGTTGGCCTCATGGGCTTTTCGTTTCTGCTGGGGCTCTCGCTCTTGCCCACGCCCCGGCAGCGCGCGCGCTGGGTCACCCCGTTCGCCTTCGCCATCGCGCTGGGCGGCGCGCTGCTCCTGCTCGTCCAGCTCGTGATCCTTCGCGAGCTGTGCGCCTTCTGCGTCGTCGTGGACCTGTGCGCGCTGTGCGTGTTCGGCGCGTCTCTGGGCCTGCGTGGCTTCGGCTGGGACGAAAGCTCCCGCGAGGAGCTCACGCAAACGTTCATCGTGGACGCGGACCACTTGATGGCAGAGTCCCAGCGCCTCCCCGGCGTGTGGCGGGACGACTCGCGCAGCTATTCGCCCCCCAACCCGCTGGTGGCGGCCACCCGCGCGCGGCCCCTCGCCCTTCGGCCGTGGGCGTGGGCGGTGCTCGGTTTTTGCGCCGCGGCCGCCCCACTGCTCTGGCCGCGCGTACGCCCCGAGGCGCCGGTGCCGCCCGCGCTGCTCGCGTTCTATCGGCCCGGCCACGTCAACGTCGTGGAGTTCGCGGACTTCCAGTGTCCACACTGTCGCGAGCTGCACCCCCGCCTCAAGACGCTCTTGGGCGAGCACCAGCGCGTTCACTTCACGCGCCTGCACGTGCCACTGCCGTCGCACGGCTTCGCGCGCGGCGCCGCGCGCGCCGCCGTCTGCGCCGAGGCGCAGGGAAAAACGGAAGAGGTCGCCGACGTCCTCTTTGCGTTGCCCAACCTCAAGGCGGACGCCGTACGCGCCGCCGCGCTTCGAGCTGGCGTCGAAGCCGCCGCCTTCGACGCCTGCCTTCGCTCTCCCGCCACGGAGCAGCGCATCGACCGCGACATGCAACTCTTGCGTGACGCCGGCTTCGAAGGGTTGCCCACGACGTACGTCGGCGCCGAACGCATCCTGGGGGCGCAGCCGGACGAAGTGTTCCGAGACGCGCTCGAGAGGGCCGCGCGCGGCGAAGATCAGCAGGGAGTGCCCGCGTGGGCCTTCTTGCTGGCGTGCTTGGCGGTGGTGTCCGGCGTCATTTACGCGGGACGCGTTCGGCCGAAGCGTTCCCCGGAGTGAGCCTCGGGGCGGGCGAAGTCAGCCCGCCCTCGGTTCTTCGCCACGCCGGCAGGCGCGCCAGCGAGAGGGGCCGCGTGCTTCAATGCTCCGGTGTCACTCTCCCTCGGCGATGCACAGAGGGCTGCACGTCTCGATGCCCGCGCCCGTGCACAAACACACGTCGCAGTCCGTCGGCGGGGCGGCGCACGTCGTTTCGCAGGCGTCGATGCACTCCGCGTCACCTGGAACGCCCAAGTCGTCGCAGATGAACTCGCAGTCCGGCCCTTCGCTGGACGCGCACTGATCGGCACAAGCCTCGATACCGGCGCCGCTGCACAGGCATGCTTCACAGACAGACGAGGGCGCGGCGCAAGCGACCTCGCATTCGGCCACGCACTCTGGGTCGCCCGCCAAGTCGAGATCGGCGCAAATGGCTTCGCAATCGCCCTCCGACGAGACGCCGCCCGTGCCGTTGCCGCCGCTCGAGTTGCCGCCGCCTCCGGTGCCCGTTCCGCCGCCCGAGCCGGAGACCTGAGGCACGAAGGAGCCCTCGAACTCACAGCTCTGCCCCTCCAGAGAGCAGCTGCCGTCGACGACGGTGCCGTCCAGAGTGGCGGTGCACTGCGCGCCATCCGCCGTAGTGAACGTAAAACCGCTCGCCGACTTGAAGAGCTGGACGTCAGAGCCGTCCGAGCACGAGGCCTTGCACGTGTCGCCGTTCACCACGCACGACGGCGGCGTATCGCACGAGCCCGTGAGGCCTTGCAGCACCCCCGCGAGCTCGGGACAGCTGCTGGCGCCGCCCCCGCCGTCACCGCAACCCCCCAGAAACAACCCTCCGAAGAACGCCGCACCCAACCAAATAGAAAGCCGCATGCTCGCCTAGATAGATCAGGAGTGTCCTTCTCGGATAGTCCCCCACCAGGCCGCTGCGCGTTTTCGATTGCCACTGAATGGTCGTTCTCGCGCAGCTAGAAAAGCTCTCACAACCGTTGCTCGCGAGCGCCCTCAACCGTGCGTTCACTCGCGTGCTTCGAGCGCCTCATCGCCCCGAGCAACTCCGCGCCCCTTCGCGACTTCACGGTCCCTCCTCCGTGCCGAACGACGCCTCTCGTCATCATTCCCCGGGCGACGTGCCGCGCAAAGCTGTGGAGCGCGCGCGCCCCACTTCGCGACTTCACGGTCCCTCCACTGTGCTCGAACCGCTCGCGCAGCAACGAGCCCATCAACGCGGGTGGCGCGCGCTCTTTCCGAAGGCGTCGAGGTAGCGAAGCGTAGGCGCTCTCTCGGGGCCTCTTCGGGCGTCCCCCTGGCGCGTGTGTTAGCTTGTCGCCATGGAGCATTCGACTAGCCCTCGTCCGACCGAGCATGTGGTCCCCTTCGAGGTCTTCGAGAAGCTGCCGAAGACGGACCTGCACGTTCACCTGGATGGCTCCCTTCGCCCTGCCACCATCTTGGACTTGGCGCGCGAGCAAGGAGTGGATCTCGGGGTTTCCACCGTAGAAGGCGTGCGCCAGGCGGTGGGCGCGGGCGCGCATTTCGGCTCGCTCGTGGACTACCTGCGCGGGTTCGACCTCACGCTCAGCGTCATGCAGGAAGCCGACGCGCTCGAGCGCATTGCCTTCGAGCTCGCCGAGGACGCACACCGCGAGAACGTGCGCTACATGGAGGTGCGCTACGCGCCCCTGCTTCACACTCGGCGGGGTCTCAAGCTCACCACCGTGGTCGAAGCCGTGCTCGAAGGCCTCCGCCGCGCGCGGGAAACACACGGCATCAAGAGCAACGTCATCTTGTGCGGCATCCGCAACATTTCGCCGGAGTCCAGCTACGAAATGGCCGAGCTGGCCGTCGCGTACAAAAACCGCGGCGTGGTCGGCTTCGATCTGGCGGGCGCCGAGGCGGATTTTCCCGCCAAGCACCACAAGGACGCCTTTCAGCTGGTGCGAGACAACAACATCAATTGCACCATCCACGCTGGCGAAGCGTATGGCCCGGAGTCCATTGCGCAGGCCATTCACGTGTGCGGGGCGCACCGCATCGGACATGGTTGCCGCCTTCGCGAGAACGGAGACTTGCTTCACTACGTGAACGATCACCGCGTTCCGCTGGAGTGTTGCCCGTCGTCCAACGTGCAAACCGGAGCGGTCAAGAGCCTCTCCACGCACCCGCTCAAGCTCTACTTCGATCTCGGCCTACGGGTGACCGTCAACACGGACAACCGCCTCATCACCGATACCAGCGTGTCGAAGGAGCTGTATCTGACGCACACGGAGCTGGGGCTGTCTTTTCGCGACATCAAGAGCATCGTCATCGCCGGCTTCAAGTCGAGCTTCATGCCCTTCCACGAAAAGCAGGCTGCCTTGCGCCGTGTCACTCAGGAGCTCTCGCGGTTCGACGACTACGGGCGTCTCCGCGAGCCGAACCGCGACGGGGCGGAAGCTCACCCCTCGTCACCGACGCGTACGGCTTCGTCCCGCGAGGTCAGCGAGCCCGCGCTTTTGGACTCCTGAAAGCGGGCTCATGCAGCGCCCCGGGAGCCGCGCGGGTGGCCGCGCGGCGCCGCTGTCTATTCGCTTCGCGCCGCGCCCCGCCCGCTCGCGCTGCGTATTCGCGAGCCACGCCAACCGCGCCGCTCGCGCTGCGTATTCGTGAGCCAGGCGCCGCCCCGTTCACTCCCCGCGGTGGTCGCGTTTGCCCTGATTGTGGCGAGACGCCGACGCGATGTTGCCGTGAATGGTGCGCGCGCCCGCCGCGTCGAAGTGATGCTGCTTGGCGGCCCAACGCGCGTCGTCGTTCATGTAGCCGGCCTCGTGTGGAACCGAGCGCGGCGTCGGCGAAGAGCGGTCGCGTTCTGCGGGCGAGGCGTCTCGCTCCGGCGACTCGCGAGGTTCCTCTTCGTGTTCGAAGCCGAGCTCGAGCTGACCTCGGCCGCGCTTGCTGCTCGGGGTCGCCGTCAGGTTGGTTTGCCGCGAGCGGCGGCCGAGCGGCGTATGGTGCGTCTCGTGGGCGGAGGGTCCGCGGCGCTCGGTGCCGCGACCCCGGGACCTCCGGGTGAGCGCCGCGAGCGCGCGCGGGATGCGCGACAAAGCCAAGAGCACCTTGGCGACGGCGCGCGTTAGCCGCTCTCGACGTGGCTTTGCGCGATGAGCGCGCGCGCGACGGACGCGACGGCTCTCCAGGCGAGCCTGCTCGCGCTCGCGCGCCTCACGCCGCAGCTTTCTGAGCTTGTGACCAAACGAGAGCGGCCGCGCTTTGTTCGTGCTCCTTGCGGTGACGCCCAAAGAGTGAGCCCACCTCGGGTGACGTGATTGCTCGCTCGGGCGCCGTCCGTACCGTCCGAGCGGCGAAGCTGCGCCGTAACGCTCCCTTTTGACTTCGTAGGGCCGACCGTGGACCGCGCCGGAGCGCGCGCCGTGTTCGGTCGAGCGCTCGGGGGACGCGCCGCTGCGAGCGCGACGCGACTCTTTTCGAGAGCGCGCGCCGTGATGAGGCCAGCCACTCTGCGAGGCTCGGCCCACTTCGCCGTGCCTCCACTTCCGAAAGAAACGCGGAACGGAGGCGCCGAGCGCGCGCATCGCATTGTTCAACATGAATGACCCCCCTGAAGGCAACGACGACGCCCCAGCGCGAGGGCTCGCCGTTGTCCACTATGAACGCCAGGAAAGGCCGCGCAAGTTGACGGGCGTTCGTAGTGCGGGAGCACCGCTCGGCGACGGCGCGCGAAGCGCGCGGGCCTTCCCCCCAAATAGAGCGATCGAGCGAAGCGACCGAAGCCGCGCGGCCGTCCCAGCGAGCGCTCAGCGAGGCGCGAAGCGCGCGAATGCCCGGCATCTGACGCTCCCAAATGCGGAGCGACCGAATGCCGCTCGCCGTACGACGAGCGGGGCGCTCAGAAGCGGATGCCGGCGCGCACGTCGCCTTCCATCGCGCTGTCCAAGCGCTCGATGGCTTCTTTGATTTCCGGGGCGTCGCTCGTTGGCAGCTGGAGCATGAAGCGAACGTAGAGATCTCCCGTCTGTCCGCTGCGCTCCACGCCCTTGCCCTTCAGGCGCACGACCTGGCCGCTCTGCGCGTGACGCGGCACGCTGAGCGTCACCTCTCCGCTCGGCGTGGGCACGCGGACCTTGTCGCCGCGGAACGCCTCGCCCACCGTGATGGGCAAATCGAGCTCCAGATCCAACCCGTCGCGGCGAAAGCACGGGTGGGGCCGCACGCGCACGGTCAGGAGCAAATCGCCTTTTTCGCCGCCTTGAGCGCCCATGCCGCCGTGCCCGGCGACACGCACCTTGTCGCCGTCCGCGGCGCCGCGCGGCACGCGCACGGTCACCTCTTTGGTGCCCTCCACGGTGAGCTTCAGCTCCGCGCCGCGAATGGCGGAGACGAAGTCGATGGCGACCTCCGAGGCGAGATCTTGCCCGCGCTGCGGGCGACGCCTCGAGGAGCGCGCGCCGAACAAATCTCCGAACAAGTCCCCGAAGCCGCCCGAGCCGCCCGCGGCGCCGCCGAAGAGGTCCTCGACGCTCACGTTGCGACCGAAGCCGCCTGCCCCGCCGGAGCGGTACGCGCGCGCGGCCTCCGCGTTGAAGCCCTCGCGCAGCGCGTCCTCGCCGAACTCGTCGTAAAGCTTTCTTTGTTTGTCGTCCGTGAGCACGTGGTAGGCGCGGTTGACGTTCTTGAAGCGCTCCTCCGCCTTCGGATCGTTCGGATTGCGATCCGGGTGCAGCTTGACCGCCAGCTTGCGATACGCCTTGCGGATCTCCTCTTTGGTGGCCGTGCGGGCCACACCGAGATCCTGATAAAAGTCGCGCGCCATCCCGCCGTGACCTTAGATACGGGGCGCGGTGCGAGCAACCGGCCCGGTTGGCTCGGCCCGCCTGGCCCAGGGCACTGATTCGGCTCGTCTGACGGCAACGGGGGAGGCGCGGCCTTGGCGCTATCCGTTCTTCGTCAGCCGGGCGCGGACGACGAGCGAGTCCACGTCGTCGAACGGTGGCAGCTCGGTGAAGTCGCCGAAGAAGCGAATGTCGACGAAGCCCGCGTAGTGAAGCGCGGCCTCCACCTCACGCGGAAACCACTGCCGGTGCACCAGCGGCAAACGCCGCGCGCGCCGCGCGCCCTCGGCGCGAAGCTCGCTTTCGATGAGGAGCACCTGGCGCAGCGGGTCGTACTCGAAGCGCTCGGCGTGCGTCGTCCACGCGCCGGTCTCCGGGTGACGAAAGCGCGGCGCTTGGTGCCACTCCGTCGGATCGCTCGCGAGGTCCTCTTCGCGCGGGATCGAAAAGTCGAACACCAGCTCGCCTCCGGGCGCGAGGTGCTCGCTCACGCGAGCGAGAAAGCGCGCCATGTCCCGGTGCGAGTCCAGGTGGAGAATGACGTTGAAGGGCGCGATGACGAGCGGAAAGCGCTGCTTCAGCCGCACGCGCCGCATGTCGCCGTGCACGACCGAGAGCCGCTCGCGCTGCGCCTTCGGAGCGCGCTCGAGCTTGAGCGCCAGGCGCGCCAGCATGCTTTGGCTCGCGTCCACGCCCACGACGCGCGCGCCAGCGCGGCAGAGCGCCAGCGCCACACGGCCCGAGCCTACGCCGTACTCGAGGACGGCGCCGCGCTCGGCTTCGTCTCGCGAAGTGAGGCCGTGTCGCTCCGCGAGTCGCACGTAGTAGCGCACGTCCTCACGACGACCGCGGTAGGTCGCGTCGTAGAGGAGCGCGTCGTCGTAGAGCGCGAGGGAGGCGGGGTCGCTCTGGGCCGCACTGCCGCGCCGCGCGGGGGGCGCGGCGGGCTTGGAACGGGCGCGACTCGAAATACGCTGAGCGCTCACGGCAGACACCACGCGGGCATGAGAGACAGCCCGTGGTTACACGGAGCGCGTTACACGGAGCGCGTCACAAGGAGCAGGTCACGAGAGAGCGCAATCAGAGGCGCGACAGAACTTCCTGGATGTACTCCTGGACGACTTCGTTCGTGTCACGGTGCCAGTGCACCTTGGCGTTGGCGATTTCGCGCAGGCTGATGACGGCCGCCTTGTTCTTGGAGTCCACGAGCGCCGGCTGCCCCTTCATCAGTTGGCGCGTGCGCTGAGCAGCGAGCACCACGAGGGCAAAGCGGTTTTCTTCCTGCTCCAGACAATCTTCGACGGTTACGCGAGCCATGTGACGTCCTCGACCGCTGCGAGGGGCCACGGGAGCGTGGCCGGCTCACACCGGGCCGCTGAAGCTACTGGACGGACCCCGGCCAAGCAAGCTCCGAGCACACCCCTCACCACATGAAGTTGCCCAGTGTTTTCGCGGTGTTGGGGGGCACCCAGAAACACTGTTAGGGTGAGCAGTGCCGAGGGGGGCTTGTTGACAACCCCAACGAGCGCGCCATTTTGCCCGGCGCCTCGCTGGCCGCTCGGTCCGGGGCAAACACTTTTCGGGTCCCCTTGGGAGGGGCCCCTTGGGGATGTGAGCCGTGAGCAAGTCTCTCGTCATCGTCGAGTCGCCGGCCAAGGCCCGCACCATCGCAGGGTTCTTGGGCAAAGGTTTCGTGGTGGAGTCCTCGATTGGACACATCCGGGACCTGCCTCGCTCCGCGAGTGACGTTCCAGCCAAGTACAAGAAGGAGTCGTGGGCGCGGCTCGGTGTGGACATCGAGAACGACTTCAAGCCGCTGTACGTGGTGGACGGCGACAAGAAGGACCACATCCAAAAGCTGAAGAAGCTCCTTGCTCAGGCGGACCAGCTGCTGCTCGCCACCGATGAAGATCGCGAGGGTGAGTCCATTGCGTGGCACTTGCTGGAGGTTCTGGAGCCCAAGGTGCCCGTGAAGCGCATGGTGTTTCACGAAATCACCAAGCGCGCGATCGAAGCGGCCATTTCGAGCCCCCGTGAGGTCGATCGGCGTTTGGTCGACGCGCAGGAGGCGCGCCGCATTCTGGACCGGTTGTACGGCTACGAGGTGTCGCCGGTCCTCTGGAAAAAGGTCATGCCGAAGCTCTCGGCGGGCCGCGTGCAATCGGTGGCGACGCGCATCGTGGTCGAGCGGGAGCGGGAGCGCATCGCGTTTCGCGCCGCTTCCTACTGGGACATCGACGGCACGTTCGAGGCTCCAAAAGGCACCCCGCGCGAGTTTCCCGCCACGTTGTCGGCGGTGGACGGGCGTCGGGTCGCGTCGGGCAAGGACTTCGACGACCGGGGTAAGCTCGATCCCAAGGGCAACTTGCTCCACCTGAGCGAAGCGGAGGCCCGAGCGCTTGCCGACAAACTCGCGGACGCCCAGGTCACGGTCGCCAGCGTGGAGCGCAAGCCCAACCGCAGGAGCCCCGCGCCGCCGTTCATGACGTCCACGTTGCAGCAGGAGGCCGGTCGCAAGCTGCGCTTCACCGCCTCGCGCGCCATGCGCGCCGCGCAGCGCCTCTACGAAAACGGCTACATCACGTACATGCGTACGGACAGCACCACGCTGTCGGAAACCGCGCTCGCGGCGTCGCGCCGCCTCATCGGCGAGCTGTACGGCAAGGAGTACCTGCCCGACGCGCCGCGCCTCTACAAAAACAAGGTCAAGAACGCGCAGGAAGCACACGAAGCCATTCGTCCGGCAGGTGACACGTTCCGTCACCCGGACGAGGTCGCGGAGGCCGTCGGAGGCGACGAGGCGCGCGTGTACGAGCTCATTTGGAAGCGCACCATCGCCTCACAAATGCAGGACGCGCGCGGCGAAAGCGTCGCCGTGCGGCTCGAGGCCAAGGCGGCGAGCAGCCGGGCCGAGTTCTTGGTCCGCGGCAACACCATCACGTTCCCCGGCTTTTTGCGCGCCTACGTGGAGGGCAGCGACGATCCTTCGGCCGAGCTCGAAAACATGGAGCGCCCGCTGCCTCCGCTCGAAGAGGGCCAAAAGCTGACGGCGCTCGGGTTCGAGCCGCGCGGCCACGAAACGCAGGCGCCCGCGCGCTTCACCGAGGCGTCGCTCGTACGCCGCCTCGAGGAGCTCGGCGTGGGCCGCCCGTCCACGTACGCCTCCATCATCAGCACGGTTCAGGACCGCGGCTACGTGTGGAAGAAGGGCTCGGCGCTGGTGCCTTCGTTCCGCGCCTTCGCGGTGGTGGGCCTGCTCGAAAAGCACTTCGGAGATTTGGTGGACTACGCGTTCACCGCGCGCATGGAGGACGAGCTCGACGCCATCGCTTCCGGCGATCAGGAGTCGGTGCCGTGGCTCAAGGGCTTTTATTTCGGCAAGCGTCCGGCTTCGAACGACAACGCGCGGCCGCTCGACGCGGGCCTGCAATCGCTCGTGGCGGACCAGCTGGGCACCATCGACGCGCGCGCCATCAACTCCTTGCCCGTGGGTACGGACGCCGAGGGGCGAGAGGTCGTGGTGCGCGTGGGGCGCTTCGGCGCGTACCTTGAGCGCGGTGAAGAGCGCGCCAGTTTGCCCGACGAGCTGGCGCCCGACGAGCTCACTTTGGACAAGGCGCTCGAGCTGCTTTCTGCGCCGAGCGGCGACCGCACGCTCGGCAGCGATCCCGAAACGGGCCTGCCCATCATCGTGAAAAACGGCCGCTTCGGCGCGTACGTGCAGCTCGGTGAGGTCGACAAAGATCGCAAAGAAAAGCCGAAAACTTCGTCGCTCTTGAAGACGCAAGCGCCGGACACGCTGACGCTCGAGGAGGCGCTCCAGCTCCTCAGCTTGCCGCGTTTCGTGGGCAAAGATCCGAACGACGGCAAGGACATCAGCGCGCTCATCGGCCGCTACGGTCCGTACTTGAGCAAGGGCACCGACAGCCGCAGCTTGGAGAGCGAGTCGCAGGTCTTCACGGTGACGCTCGACGAGGCGCTCGCCATCTTCGCCAAGCCGCGCCAGCGTGGCGCGCGCAAGGCGGCCGAGCCTCTCAAGGAGCTCGGCGCGGATCCCACGAGCGGCGGCACCATCACCCTCCGCGAAGGCCGCTTCGGCCCCTACGTGACGGACGGCGAAACCAACGCGTCGCTCAGAAAAGACGACGACCCCGCCACCATCACGCCCGAGCGCGCCCACGAGCTGCTCGCCGAACGCCGCGCGCGCGGTCCGTCCAAGAAAAAGAAGAAGGTCGCCAAGAAGGCCACGGCCAAAAAGACCGTGAAAAAAGCCGCTCCCAGCTCGGAAGCGCCCTCGTCGAAGCCCGCCAAAAAGGCCGCCGCCAAGAAGACCGCAAAAAAAACGGTCACCAAAAAGGCCGCCGCCAAAAAGAAGGTAGCCACCTAAGCGGCCCCCTGAGCCGAGTCTGATGGTTTACCGACGGTGAGAACCCCGCCGGCACCTGGCAGCTCTGCGTCGGCGACAGCTGCCGATACCGGGGCCATCCACGAGGTCTGACTCGTCCTTCAGTGAGATTGCCCGTCTGCGGCGGGTCGCATGCCCGTGCGATTTACGAATCACCAGCGGCCCTCGAAGCTACGCGACGGGCGTTGGGATGGACGGGCAATGTCGCTCGGCCTCGAGCGCTGATAGGGTGAGACCATGCTAGGGGAAAAGTCATTGTTCATCGCCGCGCTCGGCCTCGCTTTCAGCGTGACCGCGGCGGCAAGCGCGGCGGAAGAGGCGCCCCCGGCTCCCCCCACCGCGCCCACCAATCCATCACCGGCCGAGGAGACGGCACCCGCTCCCGAGGGGCCGCCGGCCGAGCCAGGTGCCGCGCCCGAAGCGCCCGCGCCTTCTCCCGAAACTCCAGCTCCTCCGGCGACCCAGCCGCCCGGCGCGGAGTTCGGCGACCCGCCTTCGAACACGTTGCCGCCGGAGCCGTCAGAGCCCGTCCCTGCCGCGCCTCACACGGGCGGCGCGGGCTTCGTTCCCGCCTCGCCTGCCCAGCCCGCGACGCCGCAGCCAGCGCCTGCCGCCCCGCCCCCTGGAGCCACCGCGGGCGCGCCTGCCGTCGTGGCAGCACCCGAACCCAGCGCGCCTCCAGAAGCGGACACCACGAGCGCCGAAGAAGACGACGAAGACGGCCCCATCGGCTGGGC
>JAEYVE010000291.1 GCA_023432025.1 Pseudomonadota bacterium | reverse complement strand
GATCCTAATCGAGCCGATCGATACTTCCTCGCGACCCTCGCCGCCGACGAGGAGGACGTTCCATTCGGTAAGTTCGCCCAGCTGAACTTGGCGTCGGATATAGCGTGCGAGGACGCTGGCGCTGGCGCGCGACGCATCCTCGTGCGTGCTGAACCGGTCGAGAAAGCCCAGGATCGCGTCGGGCGATGCTCCAGACCAGAGATGCGACCCATCCCATCGATGTGATCGTCCACCGTCGCGGGTCTGTTCCGGATTGGCTCGGTAGACCGCATCCGAAGCCTGGAGGCGCGTGACCAAGTCATCCGCGGCGGCAAGGTTGGCCTGCAGCGTCCGCTCGTCAGTCGCGAAGACCGTGGTTTCGGAAACGTCGCCGGCAAACGACACCCGCAGCTCGGTGCCGTGTCGCATCTTTGTGCGCGATGTGACGGTGAGCGTGGGGTGACTGCGCACGCGCAGGCCGAAGTCGATCGGCCGGGCGCGGATTGCCTCCATGCGATCGAATTCGCGGCGCAACTCCTCGCTGGCGATGGCGATATGCTCGTACCATTCGATAAGATCCCCGGTCGTGAAGAGGCGGCAGAGATCGAGATAGCCCTGGCGATATCCGAACCAGCGACCCATCTGCATGAGCGTGTCGTACATCGTAGTGCCGCGCAGGAAGTAGCTGATCGACAGTCCCTCCAGAGTTAGACCGCGCGCCAGCTTGTCCCCGCCGATTGCAATGACGTTAAGTCCGTTCTCGCGGTTCTGCTCATAGTCGAGCACATCGGCCGAACTGCCGTTGATCTCCCGAATGCGGATCGATTCTACGGTTGCACGCAGCGCCGCCTCGACATCCTCCCAAGCTACCGGTGGGCAGTCGGGCAGTGCCAGCTCCGCGGTCACGGGTGCAAAATCCGCCTCCCAGCGTTCCCTCAGCGGACGCATCCCTTCCGCGCCGCCATAGCGCACGGCATTGGCAAGTGCGTCCAAGGCCTCACGAATCTGCTGCACGACCCGCCGCTGTACCGCCTTCCATCGCGTGACATGGATAAGCATGCTGTTGTGCTCGCGAGCCTGACCGCGCGCACGGCGCGCAGCGACAACGAGTGCAAAGCTCTCGATTGCGCGCTCGAGCGACGGCGGTACCGCATCACGGCCGTTGTAGAGCGGCAGGTGATCGGTCTTGTGCACCGGCGGCATCCAGCCCTGCGTTTCGCGGCGGGCCGTGCTGGCGGCATAGTCGTCGATTTCCTCGATCAGGGCGGATAGCCCAGGCTGGGCTTCTCCCGTTTCCTCGTCCGCCGCCGATCCAAACAGCCGACTCGGTCCGACATAGGTTTCCGGTGCCGGGATGTTGATGATGAAGTCCCGAGGAAAGAGATCCTGGAATTCGCTTCCGGTTTCCGCGTCTGGATGAATGAAGATGTTGGCGAACGGCGTCGCCGTATAGCCGACATAGGATACCTGATCGAAGCGCCCGAGAATCTGGCGTATCCGCGCATTGATCCGCGAGGGCTCATGATCCGGATCGGCGATCCCGCCGTTGAAGTTCTGCTGCTTGGTGTCGATCGATGCTTGGTCGGCCTCGTCGTCGATGACGAGCAGCGGCATGTGCGCAAATCGCGGGCCCTGCTGATCGCTTGAGTTTCCAGTCGACCGGATCCACTCCAGGACGCCGTTGAGCACACTTCCGTTCTTCTTGATCACGAGCAGCAGGGGTCGGCCGCCGGGATGGATGCCGAACTGCGACATCGCGCGATGGTTGAAATCGCCCTTCTCGGTCCGATTGGTTCCCCAATCGACGATGACCGATGGATCAATCTCGCCGACACCGACAAACCGGCTAGTTGCCTCATCCATCGGGACGCTGATCTTCCCGATGAAGCCCTCATCGAGGCGTATCTGGGTCTGGCTGCGAAGATTGTTGTTCATGCCCGTCAGGACGATGATCACCTTATAGCCCGCGTCCACTGCCTTGCAGACCAGTCCGGTATAGTTTCCCGTCTTGCCCGACTGGACATCACCGACAACCATGCCGCGGCGGTTGAATGCGCCGGAATCCGATGGGTCGCCCAGCAGCTCCAGGGTGCGGTCGGTTACGCGCGCGAGCGCGTTGATCGCCGTCTGCGGCATGCGCTTGCGAATAAGATACGTACGATAGCGTTCCCACAGGCGCCATTCGATCCCGTCGCGCCTTCCATCGAGCCAGAGCGCATGATTGTCATGCGCGCGAAGGACCGATTCTTCGCCGACGAACGTGCTGAAGAGCGAACCCAGCGCCGCAAGGGCCGCCTCAAGCGAAATACGGTCCCGCCACTCCGGAAAAGCCGAAAGCAGCTGATCTACTGTCCGGGCGATTTCTTCGCGGGACAGCGGTTCAGCCGCATTGCGCTGTGCCAGCCTGAGCTGAGCAAGTTCTATGAGCTGGGTCTGGGCGTCGGGATCGATGGGCATGGCGTCTATTTCGTCTCATCGGCGAGCTGGGCAACGGCCGCGGGATAGGTCGCGAAAGGTTCTATCGAAAGCAGCCGGCGGCGGGCGTCGTCGGCCGACAGCCCGAGACCGTCTCTCATATGGCTGTAGAGCGACTGCATCGCAGCAGCTTCCTCGGCAGGCATACCGCTCGGCGACGGCGGCAGGTCGCCGTGCTCGGCAATGTCGAGCCATATCCGCTGGATCGGCAGCCCTGCCTCAATGACCGTCAGCATTTCTTCGGCAAGACGGCGGTTCGATCCGGCGGAATCAAGCGCACGCCGAACTGCCGGATGGGCGCGGTCAATTCGATACACGGTCCCGCGCGGCGTCTCGACGGCATTCCAGACCCGCGCGACGGGCGCCGCTGTCTGCCGTGCGCTCCGGCCGCCGCGCCAGGCGAACACCTCGCGAGCGTCCTTTCGTACCTGTTCGGCAAGGCCCTGCAGGCGAGGCCGGAGCTTTGAGGGCGGCGTCGCCGTTGACTTGCGGATATCGACTTTCCAGTCGCCGTCGCCGCTGTTCGGCAGGTCAAGCCGGAGCCGGGCCAGCCGATGGACGTCGTCACGGGTCCAGCGTCGGCCGGCACCCAGGCCCAGCCAGCCGCCGGCGACGAGCAGACGGCGATTTCTATAAACGAAGAAGCCTTCGTGTGCGAGCCAGCCGTCAGGGCCTGCCGCCTCCTCGAACTGATCGGCGGTCATTCTGTCGCGATGCGGCAGCACAAATCCCTGAACCTCGATACCTCCGCTCCGGTGCGCCAGCCGCTCAACCGGTGTCGCGGTCGTGGCCGGGTGCCATTGCAGAAAAGGGTCCCAGGGTGCGATCCGCGCACCGTCGTCACCGCCGCCTATGATGATCTCAAGACGCGGCTGCGGACCTTCCAGAAATCGGTGGAAGGTCATCGCGAGATGCTGCTCGACCCGGCGCGCGATCGCCAGAAAGCGCGCACGGGCAGCGTCACTCTGCATGTCCTCGCCGAGCAGCCGGTCCAGGCGCCCGATTACGACCGCGGTGCCCGCACCGTCACCGGGAATGGTCGCATGATCTGCGATGTCCGCAGGAATATGGCGCAGCAGCCGCCATTCGTCGGCCTGCGCGACATAGTCTAGATC
>JAEYVE010000274.1 GCA_023432025.1 Pseudomonadota bacterium | reverse complement strand
ACCCAGCGAAGCGCGAAGTGCGACCCAGCGAAGCGCGAAGTGCGACCCAGCGAAGCGCGAAGTGCGACCCAGCGAAGCGCGAAGTGCGACCCAGCGAAGCGCGAAGTGCGACCCAGCGAAAAGGCCCACCCTGGGGGTGGGCCTTTTCGCTGGGTTCGGCTCCGGAGGAGCGCCGCGAGGTGGAAGGGGACGTAGTGCGGGAGCACCGCGTTTCGACGGGCGAGGCCGCCCTTCCACCTTCGTGTTTCAGGGATGTCCGAGCGGCAGACCGGGGGTGTCCCCAGTTGCGGCCTTGTCGGCGTCTGAACTCTTTTCGAACTTCTTGGGCTCGGCGACGGCCCAGTCTGCAGCCCACGAGCTCACGCTGTAGATTTGATCCTTGTTCGGATCCTTGGCCCAGCGGCTCGAGCCCTCGGCGTTGGAGCCGAAGATGAGCGTTCGCTTGGCGCCGTCGTCCAGCGTGATTTCGAGCGTTGCGAGCGGCTCCGCGAGGCCAACGTCCGCCGGCTTCTTGTCGTCGCCGAAGTCACTTGCGTTCAGGCTCTTGTAGGCGCGAAGCAAGTCTTCCACCTTGGCTTTGTCGAAGTTCTTCAGCTCGGCGAAGGCGCCGCCCTTTGCCTTCTTGAACTTCGCCTTCCAAGCGTCGCCCTCCTTCGTGAACTCGAAGGTGCCGTGCTCGTTTTCGATGCGGACGGCCTTGGCGGCGGTGTCCTCGAACTTGAAGATGCCGAGGTCCCGCCAACCCTTGGTGTCGCGCGCGAAGAGGAAGCTCGAGTAGCCGTCGACCAAGAACGCGCCTTCGGTACCCGCGACGCGCGCGGTTTGACCGCGCCCGCCGCTCTTGCCGAACCAGAGCTCGTACTTGGCCGCGTCGCCCGCGAAGAACGTGGCGTGTAGCGCCTTGTCCTCGCCGAGCTCGTATTGCGCGTACGTCTTTTGGACGTCCGTGCCGGGCAGCTTTTCCTTGATCTTCAGGCCCTTGAGGTTCTTCAGCAGGCTATCCACGTTGGACTGGTTGGCGGAGGCCTTGGTGGGCTCCGCCAACTTCCACGTTTCGCCGTCCCGGACGAGCACGTGCTTCGAGGCCGGCTTTTCGGTGTCGCCGTCCTTCTTGGCGGGCTGCTCGATGACGATCTTGTCGATGAGCTTCAGATCGTCGTCGGTGACCGTCAGCTTGGGCAGGGATTCCGCGATGCTTTCGTAAGCATGCGCTCGCTTGTCTTCCGCTGCCTTCTTGTTCTGTAGGAAAAGCGCCCCGCCGAGCACGGCGAGCACGCCGACCGCGATGAGGAGCTTTTTGTCTGAGCCGAGTGCCATGTCTTGTCGTCCGATCAGGCGGCTTTCTTGCCGCGCTTGCTCTCACGTGAACGCCAACGGATGAGGCCGAAGCCGGCGAAGAGCACGGGCACGCCGAGGGTCAGCGTCCACTGCACCTTCTGCTGCAGGCCCTTGCGCGCGAGGCGGTATTCCTCGTCCTTCTTGCGCATTTCCTCTTCGCTGTCGTTCGCCTTGAAGGTGGGCTTGGAGACGTTGGAGTAGGTGAGGTTGGGCTCGCCGAGCAGCTTGGCGCTGGCGGCGATGAGATCCGTGTCACCGCTCAGCCAGTCGAGCGTGTTCTTGAGCGAAAGAATGGTGCCGGTCAGGTGCTTGGCGTACGGCTGCGAGATCATCTGGAGCTCGCGATCGCCGCCGACGGCGCCGAACATTTGGAACTGACCCCCGAGCTCGGGACCGTTGCCCGCGTAGGCGAAGGGGTTGGTCAGGAACTGGCTGGAGGACAACACGAAGACGCGCGACGGCTCCGGAGAGCGCTCGGGCACTTGGATGCCGTCGTCCGGCTTGCCGGCAAAGGCGCTCTTCAGCTTGCCCTCGACGGCCACCGCGATGACGCGCTGATCGAACGGGGGCTTGGGGGCCCACTGCTCGCGCAGCTTCATGTCGACGGTGTCGCCCTCCACGTGGTTGGCCGCGGGGGTGGTGCGCGCGACGACCTGCACCTTGACGTCTCCCGGCTGCTTGTCCTTCAGGACCTCCAGCGTCGACGGGAAGGGCACCATCATTTCGTCCATGCGGAAGAAGCCCGGGAAGCTCGTATCCAGGAGCTTTTCGTCGCCCTCGAAGCGCGGATCGTTGACGACGTGGGCGATGCCGGGGTGCCGGATCCAAACCAGGCCGGTCTGCGTGGGGACGGCGATGCGGAACTGAGCGCCGTGGTCGAACACGGCGTCCTTCTTCATGTTGACGCCGTAGCCGCTGAGCAGCGGGTCGAGGCCGTGCAGCGAGAGCTCGGCGTTCATGCTGGCGTCGTTCGGCTTCATCGTCACGGCGGACGCGAAGACGGCGAGCGCCTTGTTGCCGCGCATGAGGAACTCGTCGACGCGGCGAAGCTCCTTTTCCGTGTAGTCCTTGCGCGGCTGCGTGATGATGAGGCCGACGAGCGCCGGGTCGATGGGCTCGGCGCCTTCCTTCAGGTCCACCTCTTCGATGGAGTAGAACGGGAAGTTCTGCGCGATGACCTGCTTCAGGCTCGGACCGCCGCCCTGTCCCTGACGCGGCACGAGGTTCGTGTCGTCGAGCTTGAGCTCGTCCTTGCCGGTGACGACGCCGATACGGTGCTTGATGTTGTCGTTCTTGTCGCGAATTTCACGGATCTTGTTGGTGATCCAGAACTCGAGACCCTCGGCGCGCCGCGGATCGAGCGCCGGGATGACGCCCTTTTCGCTGCCGTACTTGAACACCAGGCCCATGAAGCCCTGCGTGATGGACGCCTGGTCTTCACCCGTTTGATTCGCGTCCACGAAGGGCTGCTCCTGGAGGCCGGCTTCCTTCGCCTTCTCGCGCAGCTCGTCCGTGTTGGGCTCGATGATGGTGTACTTGAAGTTGCCGTTGCCCTGCAGCTCGTACTCCTTCAGGAGATCCGTGAGGTCTCGCACGAAGGCGTCCAGGTGCGCCTGGCCGGTCTTGACGAAGGCATCCACCTCCACCGGGTGGCTCAAGTTCTGCACGAGGCGCGCCGAGCCTTTGCTCAGCGTGTAGCGCTCCGTCTTGGTGACGTCCCAGCGCTTGTAGGCGCCGGAGCTGAGCAGGTTGGCGATGACGACGATGGCCGCCACCACGGCGAGGTAAATGCCCGTTTGGGCTGCGACTTTGCGCTTACGATCTTGGGTTGCCATGGATCAGGCCCACTTGCGGCGCTCGAGCGCGCGGAAAGCCACCATCAGTGCGAGCACTGTGACGGACAGGAAGAAAACGACGTCTCGCGTGTCGACGAGTCCGCGCATGAAGCCGCCCATTCGCGACTGGAAGCTGACGTAGTGCAGGACGTTGGAGGCGGCGCCGGTGACCTCGCCAGCGAGGTCACCGAGGAACCAGAACACGCCCAGCACGAAGAACGTCAAGAAGAAGGCGATGGACTGGCTCTCCGTCAGCGCGCTGATCAAGAGACCCACGGCCACGGCGGCCGCGGCGTAGAGCACGAGGCCCAAGTAGCCGCTCCACATCGGTCCCATGTCGAGCGGGCCGAGGTTCCACGGCGCCTTGAACATGAGCAGCGGGTAGAGAAGCGTGGTCAGGATCACGGTCAAAACGAGACCGAGCGCGCCCAAGAACTTCCCGAGAATGACGTCGCTGTCCTTCACGGGCAGCGTGATGAGCATTTCCAGCGTGCCGCTGCGGCGCTCCTCGGCGAGGAGGCGCATGGTGACGACGGGCACCACCAAGACGGCGAGTCCGGCGGGCAAGTACTGGAAGAGAGGCTCCAGCGTGGCGCGGTCGAGCTGCCAGTAGCCGCCCCGGAGCGAAAACACCGCGAGGCCGAGCCCGAACAGGCTCAAACAGATGACCACGTAGGCCAGGGGGGAGTCGAAGTAAGAGCGAAATTCGCGTTTCGCGATCGTCAGCATGGGTGACATGTTCAGTCCCTCTTTTCCTCGGTAGCGACCTCGCGGTCCTCGGTCGCGCCGGCACCTTCTGCGGTGTCTTCGTCTTGGTCGTCGTTCTCGTCCTCTTCGGACGCGGCTTCGTCCCACTCGCGGCCGCGGTCGAGCGCTTCGTCGCTCTTGGTCAGATCGCGGAACACTGCGTCGAGGCTCTGCGCGTCGCGGCGCAGCTCGAGAAGCGTCCAGCCCTTCTGAACGACGAGGCGGAAAATTTCCGCGCGAAGGTCGGAGTCTTGCGGGCCGCCGACCTCGACCTTGTGAGCCCTTTCTTCTCCCTTGAGCGCGCGGACGTTGCGCACGCCGCTGACGCGCTCGAAGCTGTCCTTGACGTCGCCGAACGAGGGAGCGCTCTTGCCGCCCTCCGCGCCTTCGCTGTCCAAGGTGACGACGTAGCGAACGCCGCCGGTCTTGGCGCGGATGTCTTCCAGCTGGCCGTCGGCGACGACTCTGCCCTTACTGACGATGATGGCGCGCGCGCACGCTTGCTCGACCTCCGAGAGGTTGTGCGTCGACAGCAGGACGGTGCGGTCCTTGCCGATTTCCTGGATGTAGCGGATGACCTCCGCCTTTTCGTTGGGATCCAGGTCCGCGGTCGGCTCGTCCAGGATGAGGATGGCCGGGTCGTGAATCAGCGCCTGGCCGAGCCCCACGCGCTGCCGATAGCCGTGCGACAGCGTGCCGATGTCCTTGGTCATGACCTGGGCGAGGCCGCAGACCTCGATCACCATGCCGAGCCGCTTCTTGAAGGTCGCCGGGCTCAACCCCCGCACTTCCGAGGTGAAGCGCAGGTAGTCGATGACGGTCATGTCCGTGTAGAGCGGCGCCCGCTGCGGCAGATAGCCGAGGGACTTGCGTACCTCGAGCGGCTCTTCGAACACGTCGTGCCCGTGGACCTTGGCGCTGCCGCTCGAAGGCGACAGAAAGCAGGTCAAAATACGCATGGTGGTCGACTTGCCCGCCCCGTTGGGACCGAGAAAACCGACGACTTCACCCTTATTTACTTGAAAGCTGACCTTGTCGAGTGCGCGTACCGTGCCGAAGTACTTCGACAGGTCACTAGCTTGAATCATGACGTCGGTAGTCATCCGACCTCCATTGCTTGCTGATGGGTCACGAGTGCTCCAGGGCCACGATGCCGCGGAGAGCCGTGCAAAATCTTCAGGCCGTGTCGGGCCCTGCCATTCGGGCCCTTGGATTTGGCTGCCCCTCCCTCATCGTTTCCCGTACGAGGGGCGCGGCATCGTAACGACGGGCGGATCACTGTCAATTCGCGGTGGCAGGAGGGCGCCGCCCTTCTCGTTGCCCTGAAACAGGCGAATTTTCGGAATATTCCCTCGAGGAAGGGACAGCCTGCCGGCCGATGAGCGCTCCTTTGTAGTCCGCTTTGCGCCCAGCCTCTTATGTCCCGACCCTGGACGGCCGGTCATGGGAAGCCGTCCTGGATTGAGGCGTTGCCTCAGGGACGAAGGAGGGGGCGTGAAGTTCAACTACGTGATTCGCCTGCGAAGTACGCTCGGCAGCGCCTCGCTCGGGGGCGTTTTGTGCGCGGTGCTTCTCGGTGCGGCGTGGAGCCGGCCCCTGGGCGCACAAAGCGCCGCAGCCCCATCCGCGCGGCCGAGCGCCGCCGGAAACGACGTGTCTCATCACGGCGCGGCGCCCACCAATCAGCAGATGGCGCAGATGACCGCCTGGACGGGCAAGGTGCCGCCAGAGACGGTGCCGTACGGGGTTCCCGTCGAGTTTTGGAAGGTGCTCGTGCCGGCGGACAACCAACAGACGGCGGCGCGCATTGCCCTCGGCAAGAAGCTTTACTTCGATACGCGGTTGTCGAAGGACGGCACGCTGGCGTGCGCCACGTGCCACGACACGACGCGCGGCTTCACCGATCACCGCGCCACCTCCGAGGGAATTCACGACCAGCTCGGCAAGCGCAACTCGCCGACGACGTTGAACGCTCTCTTCTTTTCGTCCCAGTTCTTGGACGGACGAGCGGCGACCCTGGAGGAGCAAGCGAAGCTCCCCATCGTCAACGCCATCGAAATGGGGCAGCCGAACGGCGAAGCCGCGGTCGCCAACATTGCTTCGGATGCCGAGTACCGGCGCATGTTCCAAGAGGCGTACGGTCGAGAGCCCAACTTCGACGACCTGGCGCGCGCCATCGCCTCCTTCGAGCGCACGCTGGTGTTCCTCGACTCGCCGTTCGACCGGTTTTTGGCCGGAAACGGGGACGCCATCAGCGCGGACGCGCGCGCGGGTTGGGCGCTGTTCAACGGCAAGGGGCGTTGCGTCAGCTGTCACCAGATGAACAGCGTCATCCCCATCGGTACCGACAACCGCTTTCACAACATCGGCGTCGCCGCGCGCCATCAGAACTTCGAAGAGCTCGCGAAGAAGGGGCTCGCCGCGCTCGCCAAGGACTCCTCGAAGGAGGCCATCGACGACCTGGCGCTGCAGACCGATCTTTCGGAGCTGGGCCGCTTCGTGGTCACCCGGAACCGCGGCGACATCGGCGCGTTCAAGACGTCGCAGATCCGCAACGTGGGCATCACCGCGCCCTACATGCACGACGGCTCCATGCCCACGCTGTGGGACGTCATGGACCACTACAACAAAGGGGGAGAGCGCAATCCCTTCTTGGATGGAGGCATCGAGCCACTGGACCTCACGGAGAAGGAAATCGATCAGTTGGTCGCCTTCATGTTCTCCCTGACCGACGTGCGCTTCTCCGAGCTGAACGAGGCAGAGAAAAAGCGCCAGCAGAAGCTCGCTCGAAAACAACGTCCATTTCGCGACACGGCGCTCGCGACGCGCAAGACCCTGGTGTTCGAGTCGCAGCCCAAGGCGGCCAAGGAGTAAACCTCGCATGAAAAAGCCGAATGGGTTTCGAAGCGTCGAGACCAAATACATGCAAGAGCGGCAGGAGCTGTTCGCGGCTCTGAAGTCTCTGGATCGGCGCTCCTTCATGAAGGTGTCGGCCGCGGCCTTCGGCGCGGTTACGGCGCAGGGCCTCGTTCCGCCGCATTCGTTTCTGCCCGTGCGCGTTGCCTTCGCGCAGACGGCGGCGGGCGAGCCGAGGGACGCGAGCAAGGCCCGCGGCGCCGACGGCGGCTTCATGTTCGCTTACATTTCCGACTCCCATCTGTACGAGCGCAAGCTGAACGAGCGCTTCGTGAACGCGCTCTTGCGCGCGGTGGATGACGTGAACGCCATGGATCCGCAGCCGGACTTCGTGTTCTACGGCGGGGACTTGGCGCAGCTCGGTCAAGCGAAGGAGCTCGAGCTCGGTGCGCAAATTCTGAAGAACTTGAAGGCGCCTCTCCGCGTCATGGTCGGCGAGCACGACTGGTTCCTCGACATGGGCGACAAGTGGCGTGAGCTCTTCGGCAAGGAAACGTATTCGTTCGACCACAAGGGTTGTCACTGCGTGGTCTTGAACAGCGTGCTCGAAGAGGACTTCTGGACGAAGCGCGGGCTTTCTCCGATGGAGCGCATGCGCACCGTCGCGGGCCTCGACAACGCGCGCCAGAGCGCCTTCATGGTCGGTGACGAGCAGAGAAAGTGGCTGGCCGAGGACTTGAAGAGCGTGCCCGTGACGACGCCGCTGCTCGTGTTCTCACACTCGCCGCTCTACAAGCTCTATCGCCCCTGGAACTTCTGGACGGACGACGCGGAAGAGGTGCAAGCGCTCCTCCGGCGTTTTCAGAAGGTGACGGTGTTTCATGGTCACACGCACCAGGTGCTCACCAACCGCATCGGCAACATTCAGTTTCACGGATTTCTGTCGACGGCCTGGCCGTGGCCTTACGCGCCCGAGGGCATTCCCGAGCTGACGGTCCAGATGGGGCGTCCCGACCCATTCAATCCGCAGGATGGCTGCGGCGACGGTCACGTCGAAGTGCACCCCGACGGCTTGGTCGACAAGGTCTACAACCTTTGGAACCGCAACCCGATGACCATCACTCGCACGTACATGTCGAGCCGGGGCGCCAAGGATCGGCCTGCTACCCCGAAGCTTTCGAGCTACTGAGGAGACACGCGATGCGCACACTCTCTCGAGTCGTTTCGGTCCACCTCCTCGTGGGCGCTCTCGTCGTGGCGGCGTGCGGCGGCGCCAAGGAATCTCGAACGCCCAGCGCTCCGAGCGAGGCCCAAGGTTCCGCAGCCGCTCCGGACAAGGACGAAAGCGGAACGGCGGAAGGCGTGAGCACGGTGGACGTGCTTTTGTGCGACGGCAAAACGAAGGTGACCTTTCCCGAAGGCACGAGCGGCACGGCCATCGCCGGAGCGCTCATGGAGGAGTGGTTGCGCAAAAACCCGAACGTTAGCTGGGCCGAGGAAGAGCGCCTGGCGCACGCGCTCGAGCCGTCGGCGGACAATTCACGGCTCGTGGGGCAGGTCAACGGTCAGACGTACGCCAACATCACCGCGCAGGACGTGGCGCAGTGGAAGGCGGAGACGGAGCGGGTTGCCCTGGCGGGCTCGCGCGCGTTTCACAGCGGCGACGAGCTCGGTAGCACCATCGGAGTTTCCTGCGACATGTGTCACCCGCACGCCGCCAACACGCATCCAGAAACCTACCCCAAGTTCCAAAGACAGCTGGGGCGTGTCGCGCTCCTGCGCGACATGATCAATTGGTGCATCGAGCACCCGGTTCGCGCCAAGCCGCTGACGAGCGACGACCCGCGCATGCGAGCGCTCGAGGCGTACATCCTCGCGCAAAGGCGCGGAAAGACCCTCGAATACGGCAAACTGTGAGGAGAATTGCATGAAGATACTGATGGTCCTCACGTCCCACGATCGTCTGGGCGACACGGAAAAGAAGACGGGTTTTTGGCTCGAGGAGCTCGCCTCGCCCTACTACGCGTTCGTGGACGCGGGCTACGACGTCACTTTGGCGTCACCGCGCGGCGGCAAGCCGCCGGTCGATCCGAAGAGCGACGAAGCGGGCGCGCAAACGGAAAGCACGCGGCGGTTCACGAAGGACGACGCGGCCAAGCGCGCCTTGGCGAACACCTTGCCGCTCTCCGACGTAAATGGAGACGACTACGACGCGCTGTTTTATCCAGGTGGGCACGGACCTCTTTGGGACTTGGCCGACGACGCGCGTTCGGCTGCGCTCATCGAGTCCATGGCGGCGGCGGGAAAAACCATTGCGGCGGTGTGCCACGGGCCGGCCGTCTTTCGTCGGGCGCGCCGCGCAGACGGAAAGCCTTTCGTTTCGGGCAAGCGCGTGACCGGCTTCACCAACTCCGAGGAGAAGGCGGTTCAGCTCACGGACGTCGTGCCCTTCTTGGTGGAGGACGAGCTCACGCGGCTGGGCGGCGTCTTCCAAAAGGGGCCGGATTTCGCGCCCTTCGTGCAGGTCGATGGTCTGCTCGTGACGGGGCAAAACCCCGCGTCGTCAGCGCCGGCGGCCGAAGCCGTCATCGAGCTCTTGGAGCGCTGACGAGGGGAGACGCGGCGCGCTGCTTCCGAAGAAGCCGGGTGAGCTCGCCGCGCGCTCGTTCTCTCAAATGGCGAGGCGGAGCGCGATACCGAGATCCAGCAAGGCCGGCGGTTGATTCACGACGAGCGCCGGTTCGTCGGGAGCTCCGAGCGCCAGGTCGTCCACGCCAAAGCGAAACTCGCCCTGCTTGCGCCCGAAGTGCACCCCGAAGAACGCCTCGAAGGTGAGGTGCGTCAGCAGCGTGAGCGAGTAGTCCAAACGGCTGACGTACGACTGATCCGACAAGTTGCCGAGGCACGAAACCGTGAAGGTGTGCAGATCGAGTGAGAACGGCGCCGGGAACGTGGCGAAGACCGCGCCGTAGTGTTTGCCGAGGTAAAAGAACGTGGCCGGCTGCTGCAGCGGTCGCGAGTGCGGCAAAATCAGCCCCGGGTAGTCGCGCACGTCGTCGTAGCCGAGCCCGTTGTAAAAGTACTCCGTGCCGACCGTGAACGTGTCGTCGTCGTCGTACTTGCGAGTGTAGCTGAGCCCGCCCACCACTTGGGGCCTCAGGCCTTGTTCGCGCTCGATGGGGTAGAGCGCGTCCACTTGATTGGCCAAGCTGCGTAGCGCGAAATCCCGGTCCGTTTCCCAGGACTCCCGCATCAAAGGTGAGGCCTCTCCGTCGGGGTTGAAGCGCACGCGGTCAATTTCGCTGGCGTCGCGCAGCGCGACTTCGCCGTACAAGTCCAGGTCCCAGATGCCCGTCGAGAGATCCGCCGCGAAGCGAGGCTCTTCATTTCGCCTACCGAACAGGCCCAACGCGAGCTCGGTCGTACCGAACACGAACTCGGCGCGGAGTGCGCCGGCGACTTGGCTCACGGTGTCCGTAGCGATCAGGTCCTCGGTGACCACGTAACCGTAAAAGTTCCACGCCAAAGATTCGACGGGCAGATGCACCTTGAGCATGCTGGTGCCGGTACGCGCGTCGAACACGTCCAAGGGGTTACGGTTGGTGAGGTGCAGGTAGTCCGTGGGCGTCCAGAAGCGAGCGGTACCCCAGCGTACGTGCTGCTTGCCGGCGGTGACGAACAAGGTGTGATCGATGTCGAAGCGCAGCCACAGCTGGTCCAGAAACACCTGCGGGTCACGCGTGCGCTGCGCGAAAATGGAGCTCAGCGACTGCGTGCCGGCCGAGGCCGCGCCCGGCGCGAGCGGCCCACCCGTGGCGATGAGCGAGTCGTTGCCGCTCGGCGGCAACGTGGGGTCGTACTGCATGCGCCCGCGCACGTAGCCACGCACGCGGTCGTTCGGGCGCACGTCGAGGTAGACGTCCAGCAAGGTTGGCGCGCTCAAGCTCCAGTCTTTGGGAGCCTGACCTTGGAGCGCGAACGACTGCGCACGCAAGTAGAGCAGGCCACCGATGGCGAGAGGATCCTCGGGGGTGGCGTCGTCTGCGAACTGCACCGCCTCGTCTGGCGTGCCCAGGATGTCGCTGTCGCGAGAGGTGGCCTCTTGGGCGGCGGCCGCCGCCGGCGGCTCACCTTGAGGCGGCGCATCTGGCGTGGGCGCGGTCTCGCCCTGGGGCGTGACGTTTTCAGGGCCACGCACGTCCGAATCGGACTCCCGGGGTGCCGAGCCGGGCTCGCCCGGCGTTTCTTCGGCAGCCTCGGGCGGGACGGGTTCGTCCTTTCGTTCCGTGCCCGCGTCTGGCGCTCGTGGGGGCGGTGCGGGCGCCGGCGCAGGAGTGGGCCCGAAGATGTCTTCGTCACGACTTTGCGCGCGGGCCTCGGTCGAATGGAGCATGCCCGTGCAGAGTGCCGTCGCGAGCACGGCGACCTTCATGGACGGCAAGAAGGCCGCGCTGCGCGCGGCCTTCTCGTGCGAGGAATACTCTCGGGCGGAGCGCGCTGCGCTCCGCCGGACACGAACGCTCATCGGGATTTGCTCTCCAACCAGGCCTTGGTGAAGAGGTTCGGCTCGAGCGCCTTCAGGTCCACCGTCTTGATGACGATGTGCGTTTGGTTTTCCTTTTCGACCTCGTCGAAGAACCGCATTTCCTCCGGGTACCAGACCTCGCCCTTCTTGGATTCGCTGTAGAGCTTCTTCCATTTGGGATAGTACGAGGTGCGAAGCAGCTTGCCGCTCAGCGCGTACTCCTCGCGCTTGAGCACGTTGCTCGTGTCCTTGTCGATCCACAGCTTGATGACGGGAAACGCCAGATCCAAGCCAGGCTTGCCCTTGAGCGTCATGACACGCGCCGTGTAAGCGCCGAGCTTTTGTTCGCCGTTGTCCTCTGGATCATACTCTTGCGCGAGGCGGGACTCGTCGAAGTCGCTGCGCCGTGAGTTGGTGCCACCGATGCGCTCGCGCTCCGTGCGCCGCTCCCATTTTCCGACGGCCGGGTCGTAAAACCAGAGGTTCTTGTCGACGCGGAGGTAGCCCTGACCAGCGGAGGCTTTGGGCTTGGTAAAGAGGATGATGAAGCGCTGGTCCTCGCTGCGGCGGAAGACTTGCGCCTCGTAGACGACCGTCGACTTACCCTTTTCTTTTTGCTCGATGTAGACGAGCGAGCGCCAGTCACCCTGGTTTCTTTGGCGGTCGTCGACGACTTGAAGGACTTTGACCAGCTCTTCATTGCTGGTGGCGGCGTGCGCGACCTTCGCGCCGATGCCGAAAGCGGCCTCGAGCGAGACGAAGCTGCCGAGAGCCACGAGAGAGAGGGCGATGAAGGACTTCTTGTTCAAGGGTAGGGCCTTTCGGAAAGAGTTAGCCGAAGTGACTCATGGCATCCACGGGGCGTCGGCGCGCGGCGCGGAGCGCCGGGTACAGGGCCGCGAGTCCCGTGACCACGGTGAGCAAAGCCACGGCGCGTCCCACCGACGCCGGTGCCGCGATCAGGTGGAGCTCTTCGCTCATCAAGAAGAGCTGCACGGCGAGCGGCACCTTGATGTGCGCGGCGTTGACCAGCCACGCCAGAGCGACGCCCAGTGCGGCACCCACCGTCGTTCCCAAGAGACCCAGTAGCAGGGACTCGAACAGGAACATGCGCACCACGTTGAGGCGCTGCATGCCGATGGCGCGCAGCGTGCCAATTTCTCGCGTCCGCTCGCGGATGGCGATCCACATGGTGTTCATGATGCCCGTCACCACGATACCCACCAAAATGACGAGCAAGACGAAGGACAAGCCGTCGATGGCTTGCAGAGTCCAGGTCAGGAAGGACAGCTCGTCCTCCCAGGTGGTCACGTCCAGCTTTTGACCGGTCCAGTCCTCGCGGGAGACCGAGTCGAACTTCATCCAGAAAGCGCGTGGATCCGGTTCCATGACCCGGTGACCGGAGCGGCTGAGTGACTCTCGGAGGCGAGCCGCAATGGGGCCGAGTTGATCCACGAACTCGGGCTTCAGGTACACCTGGATCGCGCCGGTCGTGTCCGGTCTGTACTGGTACAGCGCGCGCAGCGAGTCGGCGGGAATGTAAACGCTCCACTTGCTCAGCATGCCGACGTCCTTCGCGATCGCGACGACGCGGCAGTCGATGGTGTTGTTGACCCCGCGGGTGGTTTGCGCGGAGATGGTGATGGCGTCCCCCACCTTTACGCCCAACTTCTTGGCTTGTTCCTCGAACAAAAGAATGGTGGAGGGTTCCTTCAGATCTTCGAGCTTGCCCGAGGCGATCGTAAGCACCTTCTTGAATTCACGCTCTTTTTCGACGTTGATGCCGCCGATGCCGGCCTGCATGGACGAGGTGTCGGAGACGATTTTGGCCCAGCCACGCCCGCGCTCGACCGTAAAATCCAGCTCCGGTACCTCACGTGTCACCAGGGCTTGAACTTCGGACGCCCGGGTGACGGCGGGAGCGGCCGTGCCGCCTGTCACCTTGAAAAAGCCGCCCACGTTCAGGTGACCCGTGCTCAGCGTGGTGGCCGTGTCGACGAGCGTGCCGCGCACCCCGGCGGACAGCGCGTTCAACAGAACGAGCAGCATGGTGACGCCCGCGATGGCCGAGCCGAGGAACGCCATGCGGCGCCTGTGCTCGAGCAAGCTGAGCACGGCAATGCGTAGATCGATCAGGATTCCGAGCATGGCCTCACTCCTCCGTTGACATCGCCTGACGCGGCGTGACTCGCATGGCGATCCATGCGGGGTAAAAACAGGACAACACGCTGACGAGCGACACGATCGCGAGCGCGATGAACACGTTCTTGCTCTCCAGCGCGGGGTGGAGGTGGCTGCCGGAGAAGAAGAACGTCATGACATCGTTTTGTGCGGGGAGGCCCGTTTTTCCGAAGAAGAGAACGAGCGCAGCGCCGAGGCCCGCGCCCAAGAGTCCGAAGACGAGGCCGACCAGCACGCTCTCCACCACCAACATGGCCAAGACGAAGCGCCGCTGCGCGCCGAGCGCTCGCAGCGTGCCGATTTCTCGGACGCGCTCGAGCGTGGCCATGACGAGCGCGTTGGAAATGATGACCAGCGCCACCACGAAAATGATGATGACGGCCACGTAGAGCACGAGGCGCATGAGGGTCACGAACTGGCCCGTGAGGCCCGACGCCTGTTGCCAGGTGATCGTCTTGAGCGGAAGCCTTGCGCTCTCCACCGCGCGCTCGATGGCCGCGCGCGTTTCGTCGATGCGGGCGGGGTCATTCAAGAGCACCGCGGCGTTCAGGACGATGCCCTCTTCCAAGTTCTTCGGGTCGTAGCTCGCCTGGGCGTTGCTTTGCGCACGACGACCCGAGAGCGAGCCGAGCGCGATATCGAGCGCGCTTTGCGTTTCACTGGCGGGCGCGGCGTCTGCTTGGGCGGTGGCGTCGCTGGGACGGCTATCGCCGGTGGGGACGTCGCTGGGCGCGCCATCGCTGGGCGGCGCCTCGCTGGGTGGGGCCGCGCCGAAGAGCTCGGCTTCGGCGTTTTGTCGGTCGATTGCTTTGAGACCCAGCTCGCTCTGCATCGCCGCAATTTCGGCGGCGCGCTCCTTGGTGAGGTAACCGTACAGGTTTCTGAAGCTCACCAGGTCCATCAGGTTGAGGCTGCCTGCCTGCGGGCTGTTTTCGAGGCCCTTGAAGGCGAAGGTGCCGTATACGTGCAGGTTGACCGACTGGACGTAGCCGCTCTTCGTGAACGCCTTGATGGTGATGTTGCTACCGACGGGGATCCGATAAAGAGCGAGGTGCGGCGCGAGCTCTGCGTAAAAGAACGCGTAGCGCGCGTCGAAGCTGTCGTCGTCCGTGTTCAAGAACTCGGACAAGAGCTTGCCGACGTCCGTTTCGTTCGAGCCGAGGTGCTTTTTGAGCTTGTCGCGAAAGAGCGCGGCCCTCTGCTCGTCCAGCTGGAGTAGGAGCTCCTTGACCTGCGTGCTGTTCTCTCGCACGAGGCGCTTGAGCTCGTCGTCCTCCGCGATTTTGGCGCCTCGGGTTTCCCGCGCGGCCTTGATCTTGTCCAGGCTGCGCGCCGCCTTCATCTTGATTTCGTTCTCGTACACGTACTTCGAGAACAGAAAGCCCGCCTTGCCGCGGGGGATCATTTCGCCGTCGACCATCTGGAAGCGATCGAAGGCGCGAGCGAAGGCTTGCGGATCCGTGCCGACGTAACGAAGGGCCAGGAGATCCGCATCCGTCGCCAGCGGCGCCACGCGGTTTTCCAAGAACTCCAGGGCGTCCAACGGGTTCTCGTCGAACTCCTTCCAGAACTCGAGCGACACCGTGCGGTCGAGCTCGGCCAGGTCGGCCTCGCTGAGCGCGCGTTCGTCCGCGAGCTCACGCGCGTTCGACACGCTGCCCTTGAGTACGCTCACGATTTGGCGGACGTGGCTTTTTTGTGCTTCGTAGCGGGCGTCGAGCTTGGGGTTCGGGCCGCTCGCCTGACGTTCCTTCACGGTTTCCCGCAGGTCGGCGAGCACGAGGTCGATCGTGTTGCCGCCGGCGACGAACGCGCCGGACAGGCCCATGGGCACCACGGTCTTCACGTTTTGAACGCTCGTGAGGACTTTTTTGACGTCCTCGAAGCGCTCGATGGGCGCGACGTCGCTGCCTTCGATGTTGAAGCCGCCCATGACGTCCAACTCTTCTTTGGAGTCGGACCCGTACACTTGGAGATCGCCAGCTACGCTGCCGACGATGCTCTTTTTCATCGATTGATCGACGCTGTCCAAGAGCGACGTGCCGAGCACGACCAAGAAGCCGCCGAACAGGATGATGCCGCCGACGATCAGTGTTTTGAGCCGGCTGGCGAACAGATTGCGAAAGGCAATCTGAGCGATGACGAGGAAAGTATCCGTGTAGCCGCGCATGGTGCCCCTCACTCCGAAGCGGAGACGCTTTCGTCCGAGGCCGCGTGCTTTTGGGCTTCTGCGCCGAGCTCGGCGGTTGCCGCGAGCAGCGCGGGGTCATGGGAGGGATCTGCGGCTCCGCGCTCCACGCCGGCGATTTTGCCGTCCGCGATGTGAACGCGTGCGCTGGCGTGTGCCATGACGCGCGCGTCGTGTGTGGAGAAGATGAAGGTGGTGCGCTCGGTTTGGTTCAACTCCTTCATCAGATCGATGATGTTTTGACCGGTCTTCGAGTCGAGGTTGGCGGTGGGCTCGTCCGCCAAGACCAGCTTGGGCTGGGTCACCAAGGCGCGAGCGATGGCGACGCGTTGGCGTTGTCCGCCGCTGAGCTCGCTCGGGCGATGCCGCGCGTAGTCCTTCAGGCCAACACGGTCGAGCAAGCCCAGCACGCGTTTTTCACGTTCGCTCTTGGAGAGCACCCTTTGGAGGAGCAGGGGGAGCTCGACGTTGCGGAAGATGTCGAGCACGTTGACCAGGTTGAAGCTCTGGAAAATGAAGCCGATGGTGTCCAGGCGAAGCTTGGTGAGGCCTCGCTCACTCAGCTTGGTGGTTTCGTGTCCGTCGACCGTGACGGTGCCCCCGGTGGGTGTGTCCACGCAGCCGATCAGGTTCAGGAGGGTGGTTTTGCCGCTGCCGGAAGGGCCGGCGATCGAGAGAAACTCGCCCTCCGGCACTTCGAGCGTTACGCCGCGCAGCGCGTGCACGACGGTGGCTCCGAGCGGGTAGTCCTTGGTGGCGTTCTGGATGGAGACGATGGATTTGGACATCACAGAAGAGTTCCGACGGGAGAGACGGTGAGCCCCAGAGACGGTGAGCCCCAGAGGCGGAGAGCTCTAGAGGAGGAGAGCTCTAGAGGCGGTGAGCTCTGTTGGAGATCGGGTGACTCGAGCTAGGAGGGCGAGGGTACGCCAACCCTCGCGCACGGCGTCGCGAAAAGGACAACCAGGGCGGTCTTTGTTTGACCACGTGCGCGCGCATCGCCTGAACTTGGTGGAAGGGGCTGCGCCCGGTCTGGGGCCGAGCGAGGCCGTTCACGATGGACACGGTTCGCGGGCGAGTCTGCGCACGTCGCGGTGCGTGTGTTGGACGAGGTCGACGGAGGGAGCGTAGGGACGCTCTGCTCAGCGCCGAGTGAGAAAAGCGCGAAGTCGGCGCCCCATCGCGGGAGCGGCGGGCAGCTCGCCGGGCGAAAAGCGCGAAGTCCGCGGCCGACGCGGGGTCAGCTCGCCGGGGCGAAAAGCGCGAAGTCCGCGGCCGACGCGGGAGCGCGGGGTCGCAGGTCGAGGCAAGGGCGCGAAGTCGGCGCCGCGGGCAGCTCGTGGCCGCCCGCGGAGCACGCCCGATGCTGCCTCACATGTAGGGGCAGCGTGTTTCGCCGAGGCGCTTGCACAGGATGCGGCGCTCTTGGCCGGTCCGCACGAGCTCACGTACCCAAGGCTCGACGCTCGTACGCACGGCGTCGTTGCCCCAGAGGTCGTGCTTTTCCTCGGGATCCTTCGAAAGGTCGTAGATTTCTGGCTTCTCCGTCTCGCTCGAAACGATGATTTTCAGACGCTCGCGCACCACGAAGAAACCTTCGTTGTTCCAGGCGCGGAAGCTGGTCGTGCTCTGCCCTGCCATTTGGTCGACGGCGGGGGGAGGGGCGACCCAGCTGTGTCCCGGCAAATCGAGCGAGGCCTCGCGGGGGAAGGTGAGGAAGTCCCGTACGGTGGGCAACACGTCCATGTTTTGCGCGTTGCGCTCCTTCCACGCCAAAAGCTGGGCGCGGTACTCCGGATGCTTTTCGAGCAGCTTGGGCGGCACGTAGAGCCAGACGGGGATGCGCACCGTGGGCTCGTAGTAGTTGCCCAGCCGGTTGGGCTCCCGCATCGGTGGGATTTGCTCGCCATGATCGGAGGTGGCGATGATGATGGTGTTGTCGCGAGCGCTCGAGGAAAGGATCTCGCCGACGAGGTCCTCGTTCATCTTGTCCACGTAGGCGGCGGCCTTCGGGTAGCGTTCGTCGTGCGGGGCTTTGATCTTGTCCGTACCGGGTCCCCAGTAGCCGGGCAGGTGCGTGGCGTCGAAATGCAAGACGCCGACGAAGCGTTTCTTGTCGGCGATCAAGCGGCGCAGGTACGTGAGGCTTGCGTCGACCATGAGGCGATCGTCGACACCGGAGTCGTTGACGATTCTTGGGCCGAGCTCGAGGCCCGTGCGGTGGTAGTCGACGTTCTTGTCGATGAAAAACTCGTCGAAGTGGCTCCAGTTGTAGCTGCAGGACGAGAACAAGAAGGTGGAGGCTTTTGTCGCTTTGCCGAGGGACCAGATGCTCTGGGCCGTCCCGTAGGCGTCCGTGGCGCCGCCCAGATCGACCCCGGAGAGCACCGTGGGCACGCTGGATTCGGTCGCGGTCGCGTTCGCGCGCGCGCGCGTCAGCACGAAGAAACCTTCGCTTTCTCGACCGAGCAAGGTCGACGTGAACGGCGACGTTTTCCGCACGTCGAAGCGTCCCTTGTAGTCGAGGCCGGGAAACACCGCGTCGGCGCTGAGGGACTCGTGAAAGAGCAAGAGGATGCTGGGCGGATCGGTTTCACGCGCTGGTGGAAGCGGCGGACGCACGGGGGTGACCAAGTGACGCTCACCGTAGAAGGTGGCGACTCCGAAGCTGCCGAACGACGTCATGCCGAGCGCCTCGATGGGCAGCGGAGACTGCATACCTGGCACGAGGCACAACATGACCGTGAGCGTCGCGTAGACGACGACGATGAGCGCGCGCCAGCGCTTCTTTCGAGGCCTTTGCGGGGCTCCTTCGAGCAGCGTAGTGCCGACGAAGTAGAGCCCCACGATGGTCGCGAGCGTGGCGACCAGAGGGAGCCAACCCAGCCATTGTCGGCCGAGCTCGTAGGCGTGATCGGGTTTGTCGACCAAGAAACGTAGCGCTTGCCAGCTCGGCGATTGCTCGGTGAAAATGCGAAACGCGAACGTTGCCAGGAGCACGATGGCGAGCCACAGCGCGGAGACGCCTGCAACCAGACGCTTTCTCCACGTTGCCGTGAGGAGCGGCCGCAAGACGATGGGCATCGCGAACCACGTGCTCACGGACCACGCCAGCCCGAGCCCATAGACGGCCCAATCTTTGGGTGCCCAGCGGAGCGGGCTTTCCATGCTGTTCAGCATGAGACGCGACGCCACGTCGAGGAGCAGAAGCGTGCCGACGCCGATGCCAGCGATCCTGGACCAGAGGAGGGCGCGGCGTGACTTCTGGGGCGAGAGTGAAAGCGGGTCCGTGCTCGCGCTCTCAGGGCCCACGGCTGCGGTGTCGATGGACTGGCTCATTTCTCGGGATTTCCGCCCGCGGCGTATCACATGGGGGATGCTTCGCAACCGGGGGAGCCGAAGGGGGCTTCGAGGTCGAGCCGTTCGACGAAGTGGGGGCGGGCGGTCTCGAGGAGGCAAATTTTGGGGCAAGTCACCGGAGACATTGGGGGTTCTCTGGTTTGCGGACTGCGTCGAAAGGTCCCACGGCGCGGTCCTGCTTGCCGTGCGGGGATGGTGGCGGCGCGCGGGCGAGGCCGACTTGAACGAGCGTGCTTCGCTTCGGACGTTCGACCGCGCGGATGGGGCGCGCCGCCGCTCCGCTCGGCTTTGCGCTTGGCGTAGTGCGGGAGCACCGGAATGACGACGCGCGGCGCGGACCCCGAAAGAGGGCGGCTCTTGGTGCTCTCGCGTACGAAAGAGGGCGGCTCTTGGTGCCGTGGGCACGAAGGGTGCTCACGCGCGAAGGATGCTCTAGCCCGAAACGTAGCTCTTGATGAGCGTTTGCGAGAGCAGGCCCCAACCATCGAGCGCGACGAACAGCAGGATTTTCAATGGTAACGCCACTTGCGTCGGGCTCAGCGACGAAATGCCGAGGCTCACGAGGACGTTGGAGACGAGCAGATCGATGACCAGGAAGGGCAGAAAAAGGGCGAAGCCGAGCGCGAACGCCTCGAGGAGCTCCGTCACCAAAAACGCAGGCACGAGCACGCTGAAATCGGTCGGGTTCACCGGCGTGGCGCCACGTGAACGTCCGAGCTGGGTGAAGCGCTCCGTTTCGCGGGGTGACGCGTTGGCTTGGTAAAAGGCGCGGAGGGGCTCACGCACCGCGTCGAGGAGGGCGCCGGCGCGCTCGTTCAAGGGACGTTCGTTCGGCTCTTGGAGCAAAGGTGTGGCGCGCTCCGCCACGAGCTGAGTCACCGGGAGCATCGCCAGCGTGGTGAGCGCCGCCGAAAGCACGAGCACGACCACGTTGGACGGGACCGCGGGCATGCCGATGGCGCTGCGCGTGATGAAGAGCACGGTCGAGATTTTGACGAACGCGGTGAGCCCCATGAAAAGGAGGGGCAGCGCGCCGAGCACCGTGAGTCCCAGGATGAGCTCTGAGCCTTCCATGGCTAGTCGTGGGCTTCTGTCGTGGGCGCGCTCGCGTGCGTGGTGACGGGGCGCCGCGCGGAGTGGGGAGTTGCGGGTGTTTCGGGGCGGTGGGGCTCCGGGACGACGGTGCGTTCACCCCGAGTGAGGGAGAGGGCGAGGTCGCCGAGGTCGCTCGGCGTGTGGAGCTCCGCCGAATCGAAGTCAGCCAGCTGCGTCAGGCCGCTTTCGCTTCCGCCGACGACGAGCACGCGACGTCCGGCGCGGACCAGGTAGATCGCGCGCCGTCCTTCGAGCGGTAGACGCGCGACGAGCTCGAGCACGCCGCGCTCGCTCGCTACCTTGCGGTGCCCCAGTCGGAGGAGCACCCACGCCGCGCCTCCCAGAACCAAGAGCAGCGAAAGGAGCTGCAAGCCGAGGCGGAAGAGCTCAGTCATGGCGTGTTTCCGATGCGAACGCGCACCCTACTCGTTCTTCCGTTTCACCGGGAAGAGGCAGCAACGGACTGGCCCTGGGGCCGGTCAGTTGCTGCGGCCACGGCGGAGTGCGGCGACCGTGAAGCGTCCCACGACGTTGCGCACTTGTTGGGCGACGTCGCCCGTGACGTCGCCTCGAAATGTAACGGCTGGAGCGCCGCCGATGACCTCACAGCGGATCTCGGCGCGAGTCGTGCGGGCGCGCTGGACGATATCGTCGATGTCGTTGAGGAGCAGGGGCGGGATCTTGCCGCGACGCAGGTAGGCCTCACCACCGCGCACTTGGACCACGAACAGCGTGGCGGCGCGGCGGAGACTCCAAAACCAAAACGCGCCGCCGAGGATCAGGACGAGCAAGAGCAGCTTTCGCACGGGCTTGGACGTCGCAGGCTCGCGGCCAAGCGTCAAGCTCGCGCCCGGGTTGCTCCGCGCGCCAGGCCCTGAGAAACCAGGGACGTGGAGGAGTCGTCGAAACGCTGCGGGCCCTACGAGCTCCTCGAGCGCCTTTCGACGGGGCGCGTCGCGAACACGTTTTTGGCGCGGCGGGTTTCTGGGGGAGACGTCGAAGCGAGCGGGTTGGTCTCGCTGAAGGTGCTCTGCCCCTTTGCCGACGTCGCCGAGCAGCGCGTGGCGCTTGGCCGCGAGGCGGAGCTGCAGACGCTTTGCGCCCACGAGGGGGTGGTTCCGATCGTCCTCACGGCTCGAGGAACGGGGGCCTCTGCCGGTGAGGAGCGGTACATCGTGCGAAGGTACGTGTCCGGCTTTTCGCTGGCGGAGTTATTGTCTCGAGGGGCCGATGTGCCGCTCGACGTCGTCGGGGCCCTTGGCGATTCGCTGCTCGAGACTCTGGCTGCGGTGCACGAGGCGCGGGCGAGCGACGGTCGTGTGCTGGGCGTGTTTCATCGGGACGTGACGCCGAGCAACTTGTTGGTGTCGCTCGACGGAGACGCGTACTTGACCGACTTCGGCTTGGCGCACGCGCCAGGAGCTTTTGGGGTGTTGTCCGACGAGGAGCTCGTCCAGGGCACTCCGCGCTACGTGACGCCCGAGGTGCTGCGAGGGGAACAGCCGGATGGACGCTCCGACTTGTTCCAGCTTGCGCTCGTGCTCCTCGAAGCCCTGGGCTGCAAAGTGCGACCCAAGGTGCCGCGCGTGGAGGCGATGGGGACCGGGGTGCCGTCGGCGGCCGCGTGCTCCTTCGCCGATTCACGCGCTTCAGCGCTCGGGCCCGTGCTGACGCGGGCGTTGGAGCCGGACCCGGCGCGCCGCTTCGTTTCCGCTGGTGAGATGCGGACGGCGTGGCGCGACCTTCTTGGTGCGAGCCCCTCGCGGGGCGAGCGGCGCCTTGTCGTGCGCGCTTGGCTCGACACGTGCCGCCGCGACCAGGTGCGGGAAGAAAAGGCCCGCGTTCAGCGGGCGCTTCGTGTCGGCCAAGCGTCGATTGGTTGAAAGCAGGGGTGACGCGGGGTCGGGTGACTCAAAGAGCGGGGGGCGGCTCGACGGACGTCGCGCTCGGGGGGAGTGAGTCGCGGTCCGACGACTGGCGAAGCACGCTGTGTTTCCGGCCGTATGCGAAATAAATGACGAGCCCGACGCCGAGCCAGATCGCCAAGCGAAGCCAGTTCATGGGCGGGAGCGAGAACATCAGCAGCAAACACAGCCCGATGCCGGCAAGTGGAACGAAGGGCACGAGCGGCGCGCGGAAAGGTCGCGCCGCGTTCGGGTTGGTTTTTCGCATGATGAGAACGGCCGCGCACACCATCGCGAAGGCGAGCAGCGTGCCGATGTTCACCAGATCCGCCAAGACGTCGAGCGGCAGGAGGCCGCCCAGCACGGCCACCGAAACGCCCGTGACGATGGTGCCCTTCCACGGCGTCAAGAAGCGCGGATGGACCGCGCCGAAGAAGCTCTTGGGGAGGAGGCCATCGCGCGCCATGGCCATCGTGACGCGGGGCTGGGAGAGCATCATCACGACGAGGACGGAGGTGATGCCGGTGAGCGCTCCCAGGGACACCAAAAACTGCACCCACGGTAGCCCCACCTGCATGAACGCGTTGGAGACCGGCGCGTCCTTGTCGATCTGGTCGTACCGCACCATGCCGGTGAGCACCGCCGACACCGCGATGTAGAGCAAGGTGCACAAAACCAACGACACCACGATGGCGATGGGCACGTCGCGCTGAGGACGACGCGCTTCCTCGGCGTGCGTCGAGATGGAGTCGAAGCCGATGTAGGCGAAAAATACCGTGCCAGCGCCCGCCATCATGCCGAGCGGCGCGCCGCCCGCGGAGCTCTCTCCCCACACCGTGTGGCCGAAGATGCTCACGCCACCCAGGCCAAAGGGCGCGAACGGCACCCAGTTGTCCGGGTTCACGTAGAACGCGCCAATGCCGATGATCAGCAACACCACGGCGATTTTGAGGACCACCATGGCGGCGTTGAAGGTGGCGCTCTCACGGATGCCCTTGATCAAGACCAGCGTGACGAGCCCCGAGATGAGGATCGCAGGGAGGTCCACGTACGAGCCGCTGGAGCTCAACTGGCCGCTGTGAAGATCATAGGCGAACGGTGAGTTACCCCAGGCCTCGGGCCAATGAAAGCCGATGGCGACACGCAAGAAGTCTTGGAAATAGTGTGACCAGCCGTGCGCGACGGTCGCCGACGCCACCGTGTATTCGAGCACCAAATCCCAGCCGATGATCCAGGCGAAGAGCTCCCCCGCGGTGGCGTACGCGTACGTGTATGCCGAGCCCGCGACGGGGACCATGGAGGCGAACTCCGCGTAGCAGAGCGCGGCGAACACGCAGGTGATGCCGGCGGCGATGAACGACAGCGTGACGGCTGGACCGGCCAAGTCATGCGCGGCTTTCCCCGTGAGCACGAAGATGCCGGTGCCGATGATGGCGCCGACGCCGAGGCTCGTGAGGTTCACGACGCCCAAGACGCGGTGCAGATGTCCCGCTCCATGCACCTCGGCGAGGAGCTTTTCCAGCGATTTTTTCCCCATCAGACCGGTGGCCATCGCGCGCGAGTCTAGGGGGCGGATCGCTCCAAATCGAGGCACGAACGCGTCAAAATCCCCCTGCTTCGTCTTCGGAAACGAATTCTTCGAGTGAGCGGGGCCCGAGCCACGCGTCGACGTGGGGTTTTCGATTTGCCTCGTTTCGAACGCTCCGAGCCCCTGAGACGAGTCGCTGGTGCCGCTCGCTCCTCCCGCTTGGCGGTGTGTGGAGGGTCGTGCCAGGCTCGGTTTCGTGCTGTTTTCCCTCGAGCCGCCGGCGCAGCCGGACCCCGGCGCGACGTCGTCGGTCGGCTTTGCGCGCGTCGCGCTGCCCGTGCCGCTCGGGCAAGCGTTCAGCTACGCGCTGACCGACGGCATGCGGGTGGAGCGGGGCTTTCGTGTCCTGGTGGAGTTGGGGCGGCGTAAGGTTTTGGGCGTCGTGATCGACGTTTCGGAAACCCCACCCGCCGACGTTTCGGTAAGCAAGATCAAGCCGGTTTTGGCGCGCGTGGGGGACCATCCGGTTCTGGAGGCCGAGTTGCTCGACTTCTTGCTCGAGCTGGCTCGGTACTACCTGGCGCCGATCGGCGAGGTGATTCGTCTGGCGCTGCCCGCGCTGGAGCGCAGCAGCGCCGCGGAGCTCGAGGGCGCCGCGGGCAAGAAGCTGTCTGCGGTGGGCCGGCTGGTGCAGGTGGCGAGGTTGGCGGTGGAGCCGACGGAGGCGCTCGCTCGTGCGGACCTCAAAGGGCAGGCGCGGGGCATCGTCGAATCTCTGGCGGAGCACGGCGACACCGAAGTGAGCGCGCTCACGACGCGCTTCAAGAACGCACGCGGCGCCGTGAAGAAGCTCGAGCAGCGCGGCTTGGTGCATCTTTCACGACGCGAGGCGCAGGCGGACCCTTTCTTTGCCGAACCGGCCGAGCGCGACGAGCCGCCGCGCTTGAACGAAGCGCAGGAGCGCGCCGTCACCGCCATCGTGAGCGCGCTCGACGCGGGGAGGAGCGGCCCGTCTTCTTTCCTTTTGGACGGGGTCACCGCTTCGGGCAAGACCGAGGTGTACCTGAGGACGACCGAGCGCTGTCTGGCTGCGGGGGGCGGCGCCATCATCCTGGTGCCGGAAATTGCGCTCACGCCGCAGCTGGTCGCGCGATTTCGTGCGCGGCTGGGCGACGCCATCGCCGTGCTCCACAGCGGGCTCGGGGACGCGGAGCGCCTCACGATGTGGCGGGCGCTTCGCTCGGGCGCGCTCAGGGTGGCCATCGGCGCGCGTTCGGCGCTCTTCGCGCCGGTTCAGGACCTGCGCCTTTTGTGCGTGGACGAAGAGCACGACGGCTCTTTCAAGCAGGAGGAGGGTGTTCGCTACAACGCGCGCGACATGTCGTTGCTCCGCGCGCACCGCGCGGGCGCGGTGTGTGTCCTCGGCTCTGCCACGCCGTCGCTCGGCAGCGAGTGGGCCGTGCGCGAGAAAAAGCTCGAGCGCTTGGTCTTGCCGGCCCGGGCGCGCGCCGACGCCCTCTTGCCGCGCGTGGAGGTCGTCGATCTCAAGCGCTTCGGCCCCGGTCCGAGCGGTGACAAGCTGCTCAGCTTGCCGCTTCACCGCGCGCTCGAAGAGACCTTGAGCGCGGGAGACCAGACGATTCTGTTCCTGAATCGACGTGGCTTTTCCCCCAGCGTGGTGTGCGAGGCGTGCGGGGCCATCGTGGAGTGCCCCCACTGCTCGGTGGCACTCACGCTGCATCGCGCGCGCGGCGTTCGACTCGAGTGTCACTACTGCGAGTATCGAAGCCCTCTGCCGGAGACGTGCCCGTCGTGTCACGGCAAGCCGCTCGTCGAAGAGGGCATGGGGACCGAGCGCATCGAGAGCCTCCTGGCCGAGGCGTTCCCTTCGGCGCGTATCGCGCGTCTCGACCGGGACGTGGCCGCCGGCGCCAAGAGCGCCAAAGTGCTCGACGCCATGCGCCGAGGTGAAGTCGACGTGCTCGTCGGCACGCAGATGGTGACCAAGGGACATGACTTGCCGCGCGTCACGCTGGTCGGCGTGGTGAACGCGGACGCCGCGTTGTCGCTGCCGGACTTCCGCGCCTCCGAACGGACGTTCCAGCTCTTGGTTCAGGTGGCGGGGCGCGCAGGGCGCGCGGGCAAGCCGGGGCGGGTTCTCATTCAGACGAGGCAGCCCGAGCACCCCGCCGTGCGCCTCGCGGCAGATCACGACGTGCGAGGATTCGTGGAGCAGGAAATGACGGCGCGAGCGGAGCTGTCCTATCCGCCCTTCTCTCGAGTGGCTCTGGTGCGCATCGACTCCATGGAAGAAACGCGGGCGGTCCACGAGGCGGCGCGCCTGGCGGAGATTGCGCGGCGCGCTGCGGGGTCGGGGGTTTCAATCGTGGGCCCGGCGCCCGCGCCGCTCACGCGTTTGCGCAATCGCTTTCGGTATCGGTTCATGCTTCGCGCCGAGGATCGCCGGGCGCTCCGCGCTCCGCTCCTCGCCGTCGCGCGCGCGGCGGTGGATCGTCGGGTGCGCGTCGGAATCGACGTCGATCCGCTCAGCATGCTCTGACTCGCTATGCGGAGGCGCGCGCCAAAGCCGCGCGCGCCTCGGCGCGCTCCGCGCGCCCACCCGTGACGACCGAGTACACCGCGGGCGCGAAGCGCTCCAGCACGAGCGCCATGCACATGAGGGCCGAGACGGCCACGACGGGGGTCGACACGAGCACGAAAAAGCGCCCAGCGTCACCGGCGGGCAGGAGCAAGAGCAGCGCCTTTTTCGTGAAGTTGACGAAGGGGCTGTGCGCCGCGAACAGAATGAAATTGTACGGAGAAATTTTGTCGAGGGTCCGCACGATGACGCCGGTGGCGGGCAGGCGGTCGAAGGCGAGCCACAAGACCGGAATCCCGAGGAGCACCGAGCAGCTCGCCACGGACCAGTCTTGATAGCCACCGGCGGAGTGTTGCAGCACCGTTCCGAGCGCGGTGGCAAAGAGCCACGTCGACGCGAGGGCGAGCAGCACCGGGCCTCGCCTCAGAATCGCGACGACGCGTCGGAGCCAAGGCTCCTGGTGGTAGTATGCAAGCGCGCCGCCCACGCAAAAATGGAAGAGCAAGCGCTCGTTGAGTGGACGGAGCAGGGTGTGAGTCCACCACGCCACGCCGGTGCCAACCAGGAGCAGGACCGCGGCCCAAGGGCGTCGAAGGCACCACGCGATGATCGGCGTGAGCAGCACGATGGCCATCAAATCACGCAGAAAATAGACGGGCCGATTCATCGGATCGACGAACGTTCGCGTGAGAAGCTGCTCGACCGTGTAGTGCCGAAGCAGCGGGCGCTCGAACAACGGAGTGAGCGGCGTGATCGCTTGCAGGGCCCAGTACAGCGCGATGACGGCGGCGGACCAGAATACGAAGGGGATCAAAAGCGTGCGGACGCGCGTCGTCACCTTGCGCCTGTAGGTCGCCCAGCTGAGCTCGGTGGCGGCGAAGAAGAGAAAGCCGGAGGTGACCGTGAGCAGCGGCATCCCGCTCCGAAGCAGCCACGTGCAGATCCACTCCTGCGCGTAAGCGTTCGAAAGGAGGGGAACGTCGTAGGCGGGGCCACTCTCGGTGAGTTGGGTCAGCTTGGTGTTCTGCGAGTGCAGGGTCACCACGGACAGCACGGCGACGGCGGACATGAAGCGGAGCTTGTCGCTCAGAGCGAAGGGGCCGGCCGCCACAGCCCGGTCGGTGGCGAGCGACCCGGGCGCGTGCTTGGAACTCATGGGCCAGGCGAACGGTTCGACCGAGCTCCAGGCAAAGCGAGGTTGCTCAGAGTAATCTTGTCGAGGGGGCTATGCGGGGCGGACCGAACAAGACCTTGGTCGGGTGGCGCGAGTGGGTCAGCCTCCCGCACTTGGGCGTTCTTCACGTGAAGGTCAAGGTGGACACGGGAGCGCGCAGCTCGAGTCTTCACGCGTACGACGTTCGCGAAACGCAGATCCGGGGGAGGCTCTGGGTGGTGTTCAAGGTTCATCCGCTGCAGCGTGACGACACCTTCGTCGTCGAGGGGCGCGCGCCTTTGCTCGAGCGCCGACACGTCACGAGCTCGAACGGCAAACGTGAGCTGCGGCCCGTCATTCGTACGGACGTGCGCATCGGCTCGCTCGAGGCGTTCGACATCGAGCTCACCCTGACGCGACGTGACGAAATGGGCTTTCGCATGTTGCTCGGTCGGGAGGCGCTCCGGGGGCGCTTCGTGGTGGACCCGGGGCGCTCGTACCTCGCGTCACGGAAGCCGCCCAAGAACGAGAGGCGACCATGAAAATTGGCATCCTCTCGCGGAAGTCGGGGTTGTACTCCACGCGCCGACTGGTGGAGGCTGCGCAGGCGCGCGGCCACAGCGTGCGCGTCGTCGACTTCGCACGCTGCTACATGAACATCACCTCACGCCGACCGACGGTGCTGCTCGGCATGGAAGAGTTGGACTTCGACGCCATCATTCCGCGCATCGGCGCAAGCTACACGTTCTACGGCGCGGCAGTCGTGCGTCAGTTCGAGATGCAGGGCGTGTACCCCGTGAACAGCTCGCAAGCCATTTCGCGCTCTCGCGACAAGCTGCGAGCTTTGCAGCTCTTGGCGCGCGACGGCATCGGGCTCCCCGTGACGAGCTTCGCGCGGACGTCCAAGAACATTCAGGGGCTCATCGACATCGTCGGTGGCGCTCCGCTCGTCGTGAAGCTCCTCGAAGGCACGCAAGGCGTCGGGGTCGTGCTGGCAGAAACGTGTCAGGCGGCCGAGTCGGTGATTGGCGCCTTTCAGCAGCTGGACGCCAACATTCTGGTTCAGGAGTTCATCACCGAAGCAAACGGAGCAGACGTGCGGGCGCTCGTCATCGGAAACAAGGTGGTAGCCGCCATGTTGCGGCAAGGCCCGGAGGGAGAGTTCCGCTCCAACCTGCACCGCGGGGGAAACGCGACGCTCACCAAGTTGAGCCCGGTGGAGCGCATGACGGCGCTGCGCGCGGTGAAAGCGCTCGGCTTGCGCGTGGCGGGCGTGGACCTTCTGCGCTCCAAGCGGGGACCGGTGGTGATGGAAGTCAATTCGAGCCCTGGGCTCGAGGGGATCGAGCAGACCACGGGCAAGGACGTAGCGAGCGCCATCGTGGCCTACATCGAGAAGAACGCGCGCGTGGGCAAGACCCGGGATCGCGTCGAACGCTGAGCGCTTCGTGAAACTGGGGCGCTCGCGGCTCCTGGCTTGACCCGACGGGGGCGCCGTGTGAGTGAGTGCCGGCTCATGAAGCAGCCGTGTCCTCGCTGGCTTGGTTCTTTGCGATGGTTCCTTCCGGCGGGAATGGGACTGGCCGCCCTCCTCGTGAGCGCTCCCGCGAAGGCGTTCGAGCGGGAGTGGCACGTGGGGGCTGGCGCGGGCATTTCGGGGCTCACCGCGGAAGGGGTGGGCTCGGGCCTCGAGGCTGGCGCGCACCTCGCCTACGGCTTGTCGGACACGTTCGACGTGCGTCTCGATGGTCGCTACGCGCTTTTGCCGGTGGTCCTGCCGGCGACGGCGCTCCATTTGCCGGTGGAAGAGTCTCGGAGCTTTGCCGTCGTCGACGCGTCGATCGCCTACAAGGTCGACCTCCTCCGCCTCGTGCCGTGGCTCGCCGTCGGCGTCGGGTACTTTCATGCCTTCGAGGCGCCGCTGCCCGAACAGTCGCTCGCCTCCCATGACCTACACCTGGTGGGGTCGTTCGGGCTCGACTATGCGGTGACGCGGCAGCTCGGTTTGGGGGTGACGGCGCGTTCGGGCTACCTCTTGGCTGGCGCGGGAACTTTTGGCGCACAGGGCTACGCGGAGTACCGCTGGGGGTTCTGAAAGCGTTGGGCTTTCGAGCTAGTCTGGTGCAGCTCGGGGTCTGACGAGTCGAAAGCGCCGTGCTACCACGGGGGTCATGGGTGGTTCCCCGGCGCGCTTCCGAGTGCATTCTGCACTATTCGCGTTTTCGGTCGCCGGGGCGTTCGGCCTCGCCTGCGCGAATCAGTCGCCGTCCCCGCGTCTCGACGGCGACGTGCCGCTGGCCCGCTTGGGACAGACGCCGTCCCCTTCCCCCGTGGTCGAGCTTCCGGCGCGCGCGATCGCGGCCGTGCGTGGCGATGACCAGACGGGGGAAGGCGAGTCGTCCGTGTCGAAGGCATGGACCCGTCCGCCCGCCTCGGTCGCCGAAGCGATTCGCCTGCGTGACTTCGCGGCTGCGCGCACCTTGATCGAGGTGTTGTCCGAGGAAGAGCGGCAGGTGCCCGAGATGCGCTACGCGCGGGCCCACGTCGCGTTGGAGTTGGCCGACGCGGAGGGCGCCCTCCAGGCGCTCGACGGACTCGAGGAGGTCGCGCCGGAGTTCAAGAAGGACGTGTTGCGGCTCCGCGTCGAGGCACATCGCTTGGCGGGGAACGCGGACGAGGTCGTCGCTTACTACGGCAAGCACCGAGACCCCGAGTCTTGGATCATCGTGGCGCGAGCCCTCGCCAACGCGGACCGTTATGCGGACGCGCGTCGCTGGATCGACAAGACGATCGCTCTGCTCGACAAACGCCGTTCGCTCGAGCTTCGCGCAGAAGCGCGCGCGCTCCGCGCGCGCATCGCAGAGGCTCAAAAGCACCGTCACCAAGCCATCTCGGACTATCGCTGGCTCGCCGTGGAGGCGCCCGCCACGAGCGCCGCAGACGGCGCCGACAGCGCGCTCGTTCGCTTCGATGGCAAGCTCGCGCTGACCAAGGCCCAGCGCCTCGGGCGCGCGCGCGCCTTCGCGGAAAAGGGCGACGCGCGCCGGGCCGAGGGGGAGCTCGAGGCGATGGCCCACGCGCCGGGACGCGAGCCGCCGGAGGTGGACCGGGTGGCCGTGCTCGCCCAGGCTCACTACCGTTCGCGCAGCAACTACACGCGCGCCGCCGAGCTCTACGGCAGGGCCGTGGAGCTTTCGCCCAAGAACCGGGAGCTTCACCGCTACTTGGAGGCCAAGAGCCTCTCGCGCGCCGAGCGTTCCTCGGAGGCGCTCGCCAAGTACGATGAGCTCGCGAGGCGGATCCCCCACAGCCAGCTGGGGGACGATGCGCTGTACGAAGCGGCGCGCCTGCGCTTCATCGACGGCCTGTGGAGCGACGCGGTCGCCGCCTACGAGGGGTACCTGAAGCGGCGAGGAAAGTCCGGACGCCACGTGAAGAGCGTGCGCTACGAGCTCGCCACCGCGCGGCTCGCGGCGGGGGACTTCGAGAAGGCGGAGGCGGCGCTACGCGGGCTCTTGACGGACACGCAGGCGTCCAGCAAGGGCCAGCGTGAAGAGGCGCGCCTCCTTCAGCTCTTGGGTGTGGCGCAGCAGGGGGACGGCAAACGGGACGCGGCCATCGCCACGTACCGCAAGGTGATCGAGCTCGAGCCGCTCTCCTTTCCTGCGCTGGCGGCCGCGGCTCGGCTCGCCGCGCTGGGTGAGCCGCCGACGCCGTTCTTGCCGCCCGCGCCCGCGGAGCCAGCCCCGCCTGAGCTCGTCGTGGAGCTCCCCGAGCGGGTGGCCATGCTGCACCGGGTGGGCCTCGACGCGGAGGCGGAGCTGGCGCTCAGAGATCACGAAGCGCTCTTCGAAAAGACCTACGGCTCGAGAAGCGGAGAAGCGCTCTGTCGAGCGTACGGGCAGCTCGAGAGCGCGCGGCGACGCTACCAGCTCGCTCAGCGCGTCGTCCCCCGGCGCGCGTTGAACGTCGCGCCGGGACCGACGAATCGGTGGCAGTGGCAGTGCGTTTATCCGGAGCCCTACCAAGCGCTCGTGGAGCGCGCCGCCAAGGAGCGTGAGCTCACTCCGCATCTGCTTCACGCGGTGATGCGTCAAGAGAGCGCGTTTTCGCCCACCGTGGTCTCACCGGCGGACGCCGTGGGCCTTCTCCAGCTCATCGAGCCGACGGCGCGTCGCGTCGCCGCGGGTCTGGAGACGACGTTCGACCCGACCGCCATGCGCGCGCCCGCGGTCAACGTGCGCTTTGGAGCCTACTACTTACGGGAGCTGCTCAACCTGTTCGGCGGTCGCATCGAGCTGGCTGCCTCGGCGTACAATGCCGGGCCTCACGCGACGGGACGCTGGCTTTCGGCCGGTCACGAGCTACCGCTGGACGTCTTCGTGGCGCGCATTCCGTACGGCGAAACACGCAACTACGTACAACGCGTGATCGCCAATTGGGCGCGTTACGCGTACCTGCACGGCGGCGAAGCCGCGGTGCCGCGCCTGGATCTGACGCTCCCGAGCGGCTTGACGGTGCCCGCCGACGCGTACTGAGCACGCGCAAGCGGGCCGGGCGCGTCGTCGAGCGCGCGTGTCTTCGTCGAGACGCTTCGTTACGGAGAAGACGGCCCACGCGGCGGCGCGAAGCTCAGTCGCGCGTCGTCTCGATCTGCGGCCCAGCTCGCCGAAAAAGCCGACCGGAGCACGCCTTCGGCTTCCTTGCCGCGTGGCGAAAACCCCCACTCGGCTTCCTGCGACATGTCGGCCGGATCGGCGTAGGTGCGCCACAGGAACAAACCAGCGAACCCGCGCGCGTCGAGCATGGCGCCGAGCAAAGCGCGGTAGGCGTCGGCCTGCGCTTTTTGATCGACCCGGACGTTCTGCATGCCGTCGGGCCACTCCCACGGACGCAGCGCCGGATCCGGGCGAGACGTGTAGCCGAACTCCGTGAACATCACGGGGCGATCCCAACGTCGTGCGAGCTCTTCGACCCGCTCGGCGACTTCTCGTGCTCCGCGCGACAGCTCCTCGAGCGAGGCGTTCTCACGGTCGGTGAGCGGGTAAAATGCGTTGATGCCGATGACGTCGAGCGCGCCCAAAATGGCCGAGTCATCCACGTCGTCCCAGTTGGCCGCGTAGGTGAGGAGGCCCGGATAGACGCGTCGCACCTCGTCGATGAGGGGGAAAAAACTCGGGGCGTGTGTGGTGGTGACCCAGCTGCGCAGCTCGACGCCGACGGCCAACATGTCGACGCGCGCGTCCCGCGCCAAGGTGGCCCACTCGAGCAAGAAGTGACGGTAGCTCGCCGCGCGACGCTGCCACGCCTCGGGCGACGGCGGATCGATCTCGGCGCGCCACTCTCCGGATTCGACCCAAAGGTGAGGGACCAAAAGGACGCGCAGGCCGAGCGCGTGCGCCTGCTCGACGGCGCGGCGTACCGCGACGCGATTGCTCGCGTAGGGCTCCTCGAAGCTGAGCGAAATGCCCGTGCTCCGTTTGTCCCAGACCCGACCGAACGGCGTGAGGCTCACCCAGTTGGCGCCGAGCGCGCGGGCCTCTTCGAGCGCGCGCTGGCAGGCAGGGCTCCCGTAGCCGCGGTCCGGATGGAGGGAGCTTTCGATGGGTCCCAGCGTGATACCGCGAATGGCGCGACCGACGTCCATCGACCACGCGTTCGCGGAGGGGGCCAGCGCCAGGCGCCGGGCGGGAACTTTGCCGTCTGCGCTTCCGCCGAACGAAGCCGTGAGCGCCAAGAGCGCGCCGAGGGCCACGGTGCCGGTCGAGAGGGCGCGCCGGAACGTCATTTCGGGCTCAGCGGCTCAGCCGTACAAGCGCGTATAGAGCCCGCCGAGCAGCTCGGGCGTAATGTCGGCGATGCGGTCGACCACCGCGTCCGCAGACGAGCCAGCGAGCTCTTCTTTCGCGTAGCTGTGCGCCACGGCAACGCAGGGCAGGCCGACGGCTTTGGCCGCTTGGATGCCCGCGAGAGAGTCCTCGATGACGAGCGCGCGTCGAGCGCTTTCGCTGCCGATGCGATCGGCGACCCACGCGACGGCCATGCGATAGCCCTCGGGATCGGGCTTGGAGGCGGTGGTGTCTTCAGCCGCGACGATGTGCTGAACGTGCTGCCGAACCCGGAGGTGGTGAAGCCCTAGCTCAATTTCGTCACGCAGCGCGCCCGAGACGACGGCCACGGGTCCTGAGTCGGCGCGCGCGGCGACGAGCTCTGCGGCGCCCGGGAAGGCCTTGAGGGCGAGCTTGGCCCGCTCGAGGTAGTGCGGGCGCTTGGCCTCGACCAGCCGTTCGACTTCTTCGGGGGACGGGTGGCGTCCCGCGTCCCGCAAGATGGCCTCGAAGGCTCCCATGTCATCGAAGCCGAGATACTTTTTCCAGTAGTCCTCTTCGCTGAGCTGAATGCCGAGCGGCGCCAAGGTGTCGCGGAACGCGTCGAGGTGGACGTGCTCGTCGTCCACGAGGACGCCGTTGAAGTCGAACAGGGTGGCGGGAAACACGGGGTCCGACCCATAGCGGAAATCCCGTGAAGAGGCCAAGTCGCACAGAATGATTGAACAATCCGCTCTGCTCGGATTCTTGCCTCCTCCGCGCGTCGTTGGGGCTTTCCCTGGATTTCGTGGGTTTCGTGGCGTCCGACGAGCGCGATTCGCGGTCTTTCGCGCGTTCTTGCGGTTCGTCTCACGCTATGTCAGCTTCCGCCCGCCCTGACCGTTCAGACGGAGCGTGTCGAGGGGCTGTGCCGCAGCTCTGTGCGGCAGTCTGGTCGATTCGAGCAAACGATGAGCAAAGGCGACTTGTTGGAGATGGAGGGCGTCATTCAGGACGCTCTCGGCGGTGGGCAGTACACGATCAGGGTGGATCAGGGTGGCGCCATCGTTCGTGCACAGCTCTCGGGTCGCATGCGTCGCCATCACATCCGCGTCCTCCCCGGAGACCGCGTGCGCGTTGCCGTTTCGCCGTACGACCTGTCGCACGGTCTCATCGTCTACCGCGGCCGCACCTGAGCGAAGCGCCCGTGAGCGGGCGCTTTGCCTTCGTTCCTCCGTCCCGCGTGTTTGCAGCGGGCTCGGGGCGTTTCGTTGCGCCCTGTTGGCGTGCGCTGTGCTCTTCAGCGTGGGTTGTGAGCGCCCACAGCGTGAGCCGCCCGAGGAAAAGAGGCCGGCTGCGAGCGCGCCTCCAGTTCCACGCATGAGCGCGCCCCCCGTCGTGCTCGAAGCTTTTCCGACGGAGGCTCGTTCGTCCTCTCCGCCGAGCTCGAGCGGCGCCGTGCCGGTGATGTTGGGTCGACCGCGACGTTGTCCGCCGGAAATGGTCGACGTCGGAGCGGCGTTCTGTATCGACCGGTACGAAGCTTCGCTCGTCGACGCAGCCCAAGGGCGACGACTCTCACCCAGCTATCCGCCCTCACGCGCGCAATCGCTCGACCTGTTCGAGCGTTGGCGAAAGCGCGCTGCGCCCCAAGGCACACGTTTGGCTCGTGAGCTCTTCGTACCTCCGCCGCCGGATTTTCAACTGGCCGAGGAGTTTCGCCCGCGCGCCGTGTCGGAGCCGCGTGTGCTCCCCAACGGCTACTTGAGCCGGAGTACGGCGGCAGAGGCGTGCAGCGCCGCCGGCAAACGCTTGTGCACACACGCGGAGTGGGTGCACGCGTGCAGAGGCGAGGCCAACACTCGGTTTCCCTACGGCGCTTCGTACGAGCACGGGCGGTGCAACGTGAATCGGGAAGCACACCCCGCGCGCCTCTTGCACGGCAACTCCTCGCTCCATCACCTCGACCCGCGGCTTGCGCTCGTGGAGTCGGAAGAGGGGCCGCTCCTGCGCGAAACCGGAGCTACGGCTTCGTGCACGAGCCGTTGGGGCAACGACGCCATCCACGACATGGTCGGCAACCTCGACGAGTGGATCGACGATGCGTCGGGAACCTTCGTGGGAGGATTTTTCTCACGAGCGACGCGGGACGGCTGCGAGGCGGTCATCACCGTCCATGGGCCGGACTACCTTGATTACAGCCTGGGCACACGCTGCTGTCGGGGGGCTGAGCCCTCACCGCGTGTGTTCTAAAATGTGGTGACTTGTGGGGTGATGTAGGTACGATTCGCGAGTGCTTCGCTCCACCGCTCTTTCCTTGGGTTCGGGCCGTCGTTGCTTGGCGTCCTTGGCTTTCACCGTTTTCCTGATGCCTGCTGTCGTGGGCTGCGGCCACCCTGCAGAGCGTCTGCTCGAGGGCCGCTGGCTCGGCGACAAGGTGGAGAACGTCGACGAGGAGCAGTCGCCGGCCGCGACCGGATGGGCGAAGGGGACGAGCTTCGAGTTTTCGGGCTCGACGCTGACGGTGGCCATTCCCGCCGAGGAGCCGCGGAGCGGCACGTACCGAGTGTCGACGATGAGCGAGCGCGAGGTGCACCTCGCCGTCTTGGACGCCGAGGGCGAGCAAACGCAGATGCAGCTCATCGTGGACGACGAGCGACATCTGCGTTGGATGCTCGGGGACGGCCGCGCGCTCGTGATGCGTCGCCAGTAGCCCGTAGCTCCTGCCGCAAAAAGGTGGGCGTGGCCATGACGGCGGAGGCGACGCCCCGCGATGACGAACGAGAAGAGCCTCGATGCCGGGGAAGGCGTCGAGGCTCTTTGGTTCGCGCGTGAACGTGACGCGGCCGAAAAATCAGAAGAGCTCTTTGAGCTGAGCTGTGCCCTGCTTCTTTTGCTCGAGGACGACGTTCACCGCGCGCAGGATGCGCGTCTTGGAGGCGCCGCTGAGCGGCTTGCCGGCGGCGGCCTTGTCGACGAGCACCTGCGTGACCGGACGGCCCGAGCGCGGCTTCTGTGCTTTGGCTTCTTCCTTGCCTTGGCGCTTGGCGAGCTTCACGACGCGGTCCTCGATGCGCAGCTTCTCGAGGTTCTCGGAAGCGGCGATGAGGCGGCGCGGATCGATCTTCTTGGAGGCGAGGAAATCGGAAAACTTGTTGGCCATGACGTCTCCTGATGGGCGCGCGGACTCACAGTTTGGTTCGGGCGCCAAGAACTCGGGGGTTCCTCCCCATCGTGGACCGGCCCGCGTCGCGGAGCCGCTCGGGCAGGTGCCTCGAGGCGAGCAGCTGGACTCGGGCTCCCGCCTGACGGAAGGGGCGCGGACCATAGCAGGCAGGCCCGTCTCCTCCTAGAGCGACCGATTCTTCGAGCATCAGCCGTTCGAAGCGCGACCCAAGCGAACCCGAGTGCGGTTCTTCCGCCGCGCTCCAGACGTTCGGGTCGCGGATCCGATAGCCTTGGGTATGCCTTTTCACATTTCGCCCAGCGAAGGCGCGTCCACGCTCTCGCCCCACGAGAGGCTGACCGAGGCAGCCGCGTCCGTGCGCGCGCGTCTGCGGAGCCGGCCCCCGGTCGTTGGTTTGGTGCTGGGGTCGGGGTTGGGCACGTTCGCTTCGCGCATCGAGGAACGTGTGGTCGTTCCGTACGCGGAGGTGCCACACATGCCGGCCTCTTCGGTCGCTGGCCACGCTGGGGAGCTGGTGGCCGGGCTCGTGCGCGGCGTGCCGGTAGCCTGTTTGGCGGGGCGCGCTCACCTCTACGAAGGGCACACGCCGAACGATGCCGTGTTCGGCGTCCGGCTCTTGGCGGAGCTTGGCTGTCACACCGTGCTGCTCACGAACGCGGCCGGCGGCGTCAGCGAGCGGTGCGGGGCGCGTACCCTGATGCTTCTCGTCGATCACCTGAATCTGACGGGCAGTAACCCGCTGGTGGGTCCCAACGAAGAGCGCTGGGGCCAGCGCTTCCCCGACATGTCCGTCGCGTACGATTGGGCCGTCCGTGAAGCCGCGCACCGCGCCGCGGAGGCCGAAGGCGTGTCGCTCACGGAGGGCGTTTACGCTGGCCTGCTCGGACCGACCTACGAGACGCCCGCGGAGGTGCGCATGTTGCGGACGCTGGGCGCGGACGCCGTGGGGATGTCGACGGTGCTCGAGGTCATCGCCCTCAGACACCGTGGGGTGCGCGTTGGCGCCGTGAGCTGCATCACCAACCCGGGTGCGGGCATCTCACCGACCCCCCTGAACCACGAAGAGGTGCAGGAGGCCGCCCATTTCGTCGCGGACGCGATGGGACGACTGATGAGCCGGTGGGTAGAAAACGTGGCCCGACTCCCTGAACCCGCCGCCCCAGCCCGGGTCTGACAAATTGGCAAGCGTGAGACAAGTTGCGTGTCCCGTGACAGGATGACGCCATGTCTGACGTTCTGACCGGCGACCGTCCCTCCTCCTCGCTCTTGGATGCCGCGAGCACCGAGCTCGGCGAGGAGTCGTCGCGCGCCGCGGCTGCAATGACGGACGTCACCGTGCTCGTCGTCGACGACGAGCACTCGAACCTGCAGTCGCTCGAGAAGATTTTTCGCAAGGAGGGCATGCGCGTCCTCACCGCGGACGGCGCGCGCGGCGCGCTCGAGATGGTGCGCAAGCACCGCATTCACGTGGTGCTGACCGATCTCATGATGCCGGGCACCAACGGCGTGGAGCTCTTGCGCGCCATCAAGGAGCTCTCTCCCGACACGGAAATCGTCATGATGACCGCGTACGGCACCGTGGAGACAGCGGTGCACGCGATGCGCGAGGGCGCCTACGACTTCGTGGAGAAGCCGCTCAAGCGCGTGACGATCGTCAAGAGCGTGCGCAAGGCCGCCGAACGTCAGAAGCTCGTCACCGAGAACCGCTCGCTGCGCGAAGAGCTACGCTTGCTCACTACGCGCGAGATCGTCGGGCAAAGTCCGGCCCTGCGCCGCGTGCTCGACGTGGCGACGCAGGCCGCACCTTCGAGCGCCACCGTGCTCGTGCTCGGCGAGAGCGGCACGGGCAAGGAGCTCATCGCTCGCTTCATTCACGGCAAGAGCACGCGCGGAGCGGGGCCGTTCGTTGCCGTCAACTGCGCGGCGATCCCCGAGAGCATTTTGGAGGCGGAGCTCTTCGGCCACGAGCGCGGCGCTTTCACAGGCGCGGTGGCGCGCAAGGAGGGGCGCTTCGCGCGCGCCCGCGGCGGCACGCTGTTTCTCGACGAAATCGGTGAGCTCAGCCCCAGCGTGCAGGTCAAGCTGCTGCGCGTTTTGCAAGAGGGAGAGTACGAGCCGGTCGGTGGCTCCACGGTGCGCGCCGACGTGCGTGTGGTTGCGGCGACCAACCGCAACCTGGCGGCCGAGGTGGAGGCGGGGCGCTTTCGAGAGGATCTCTACTATCGGCTGAACGTGATCGCGGTGACGGCGCCGCCGCTCCGCGCGCGGCGCGAGGACGTGCCGCTTTTGGTGGATCATTTTCTGGGGGTCTATTGCAGAAAAAACGGGCGCGCGAGGTTGGTCGTGCCGCCCGACGTGATGCGGCGCCTCTCCGACTACGGCTGGCCCGGGAACGTGCGTGAGCTCGAGAATGTCATGGAACGCGCGGCGGTCTTGTGCCGCGGGGACGTGCTGTCGCTCGAGGATCTGCCGGAGCACGTCGCCGAGAGCGCGCCCAGCGAGCCCAACGTGCTCACCATCCCCCTCGGCACGCCGCTGGCGGACGTGGAAGACCGTCTCATTCGGGAAACGCTTCGCCACACGGGCGGAGACAAGTCCTTGGCCGCGCAGCTGCTCGGCATTTCGACGCGCACCATTTACCGCAAGGTAGACGGCCACTAGAGCGCCCGTTTGCGCGCTGGGGCTCGGCCGACCGCGCGGGCGGCGCGGAAAAATGCGGCGCTAGGTTCACGCGCGTCTCGCTCGAGCCGTTCCAATCTCGGGGAGGCGCGTCCGTGCGCGCCGTCGGGTCCGGGTTATCATTGGAGAGGCTTTCAAAGCCGGCGGTGATCACGTGGATGGCACAGAAGTGAGTGTTCCGCGGCTCATGCTCGGCAGTCCGCCGGAGCTAATCGTTTACGACAGGACGCAGCGTTGTCCGTACTTGCGCGAGCGCATCGCGCGCATGCCGCTGCGGCTCCCCGCGCGTCCGCTCGACCGCGAAGAGCTCGACCAGCGGCTCCTGGCGGGCGACCGTCGTCAGGGCTTCGTCCTGTATCGGACGGCTTGCCCCGAGTGCAAAGCGTGCGAGCCGATCCGCCTCGTCGTGCAAAGGTACGCGCTGTCGCGTTCACAGCGGCGTGTCCTCGCGCGCGGAGACCGCGAGCTCCGGGCCGTCGTGGGGCCGCCGGTGGTGGATGCGCGCCGGGTCGAGCTCTACAACCTCCACAAGCTCGGGCGCGGGCTCGGAGACGGGCAGCCGCCCATCGATCTCGAGGGCTATCGAGACTTTTTGGTGGCCACGTGCTGCGACAGCTTCGAGATTGCGTACTACGCGAACGGCTCGCTCGTTGGCGTCGCCATCGTCGATCGAGGGGAGCGCTCACTCTCCGCCGTGTACTGTTGCTACGACCCGTCGGCGGAGCGCTACAGCATCGGCACGTACTCCATTTTGAAGCAGCTCGAGCTGTGCCGAACCTGGTCGCTCGATTACCTCTATCTGGGGCTCTACATCGCCGAGTGTGAAGCCATGACGTACAAAGCGCGCTACGTCCCGCACGAGCGGCTCATCGATGGCGTGTGGCGCACGTTCCTCTGAGCCGCCCGGGGCCTCTGCCGCCGGGGCCTCTGCCGCCGGGGCCTCTGCCACCAGGGGGAGGCCCGAGCGGCCGTGAGGCGTTCGCCTTTCACTCGATGGGGCGGTTTTCCGCTTCGTCCAGAAGAGCGACCGCGTTCGCCAACGCTTCCTTGGCGGACTTGAGGGCGCTCGAGTCCGCGCTCCACTTGGCTCGCGCGGTGCTGAGCTTCGACGACTCACTCTCGAGCTTGTCGCGCGTCTCCACGAGGTCGGCGCGTGTGGAGGCCAGGTCCACCTCGAGCTGTTCCACTCTGCGGTTGCGCTCGGCGATGGTTTGGTTGGCCTGGTCGCGCTCGCTGGTGCGCGTGGCGAGGTTGGCCTCGAGCGCCGCGATGGTGGAGTTCCGCTCGGTGATGGTTTGGTTGGCCTGGTCGCGCTCGCTGGTGCGCGTGGCGAGGTCGGCTTCGAGCGCCGCGATGATGGCGTCTCGCTCCGCCTCCGCCGCGGCTTTGTCGTTTCCGAGCTGCGTGAGCGCCTCGTTGTGATCGGCGCGCAGCGCGTTTTGAGCAGCCTCGTGCTCGGCGCGTAGCTCGGCTTCCCGAGCGGCCTTGTCGGCGGCGGCGTCACGAGCCGCCTCCGCCAGGCGCTGCTGGTGCTCGGCGCGCAGCTTGGCGAGCGCCTCTTCGTTGGCGCGGTGCAGTGCCGCCATGCGGGAGTCGTGCTCGTGCTTCAGCTCGGCCGCGCGCGCCGCGATGGCCTGCGCTTGTGCCCGCTCTGCTTCTTGTGCCGCGTCCGCGAGCGCGGCCTCTCGAGCGACTGCGGCCTTCTCGGAGGTCTGCGCGATGGCCTCGGCCACCGCCGCTTCCTTCACGCGCTCGGCCGCCTCTGCCGCGTCCGCGAGCGCGTTCTTGTGGTCTTCGCGGAGCGCGGCCTCTTGAGCGTCACGCGCCGCCAGATCTGCCTCGCGCCTCTCGCGCGCTTGGCGGAGCTCCTCGGTGCGTCCGTCGAGCTCTTCCTTCAGCTTGTCACGCTGCGCCTTGAAGTCGTCGCCACGCTTGACCGCCTGCTCCTTGTCGGCGGCCAGTGCGTCCCGCGTTTTTTCGAGGGCGGAGACGTCCCGCTCGAGCTCGTGCGTGCGGTCGATGAGGTCCGCCTTTTCACGTTCCAGCGCGATGTTGCCGTCATTCAGGTGGACGACCTCTTTTTCGCGGGTGTGCAGGCGCTCCCGGATTTCGAGGATTTCCTTGTCCTTCTTGTTCAGCTGCTCGCGCAGGTCGAGGAACTCGCGGGCCGTACCCGAGGCTTCGCCCGACGCCAGCTTTTGACGGAGCTGATCCACCTCACGCTGCAGAAGCGCGACTTCCTCGCCCTTGGTCTCCAAGGAACGCGCGCGGCTCTCGGCCTCGCTCTGGTGCGTCTGCGCGGCGGCGCGCGCCTCGCTCAGTTGGGACGTCAGGCTCTCGGCGTGGGCCCGCACCTCGGCGAGCTCGGCGATGAGCTCCGCGCTCGCGGCGCTCGCGGCGGGCGCGTCCAGTTCCTCGATTTCGGGCTCTTCCAGGTGCACCTCGTCGACTGCCAAGGGCTCCGACGGCTCGGCGGGCGCGGCGATTTCGAGGCCGTCGTTCTCATCGAGCTCGAGATCGTCGACCAAGAGCTCGCTCACCTCTTCGACGGGGGGCGGCGTGGGAGCTACGTCGAGCACGGGAGGGGGCGCCTCGGGCGCTGGCGGACGAGTGGACGGCGCTGGCGGGCGCATCGAGGGCGGCGGCGGCGGTCGCACGGAGGGGACCTGGGGGGCGTGCGACGTCAGCACGCCGAAGGCGGCCTCGGTCAGCGCGTCCACCTCGCTGTCGACCTCGACGGGCGATGGTGTGGCCGTCTGCGCGTCCTCGAGCACGATGTCGTCGTCGAGCACGATATCGTCCGCTTCGATGCCCAGCTCGCGCTGGATGGAAACGAACTGCTCGATGCGCTCCACCAGAGCGTCGAAGGTGATGGGTTTGTGAACGTAGTCTTCGGCGCGGGTGCGCAGGCGCTTGTGTTGCTCGAACGTCTCCTCGGTGGAGTCCGAGCTCATGATGATGAGCGGCACGTCCTTGAGCGCCGTGTTGCGCTTGAGCTTGTTGCACACCGAAAAGCCGTTCATTTTCGGCAGCTCGATCGAGAGCAGGATGAGGTCGGGCTTCGTACTTTCGGCGACCTGCATGCCGCGGTCGGCGTCGTCGACCACGGTCGTGGCGCAGCCGAAGCCGTCGAGCCCGACGCGGAGGGTCTGGGCGAAGTCGGAGTCACTCTCGAACACGAGGACGTTCGTCATGTCTGATCTCGGAAGGCGCTTGCTCGTCGAACGAGCGTGAGCGTCGGAAATGCTCTTATTTAAGCGGTGTGCGCCGCCCAGCGCGGGGCAGTTTCGCCGAGCTCGAACGATACTCGTGCCCCTTCGAACGGGTCAAACGGCTGACCTTCGGCGGCCACGCTGCGTCAGTTGGTGCGAGTGACGCGAAGTGGCGCGCAGGTAGTGAGAAGTGAGACCAGCGCGCATCGCGCGCCTCGGTTAGCGAAGCGGCGCGATCGAAGCGCTTTCAGCCCTTGCGGGAGGCCTTTTCTACGTGACCGCCGGTTCCGAAACGGCCCGCCAACGTCTCCAAGACGGCGCGCAGCGGAATGCCGCGGTGCCGAAGCCCCACCAAGAGGTGATAAAGCACGTCGGCCGCTTCGCTCGCGATGCGTTCGTCGGTTTCGTTCGCCAGCGCTTCGACCACTTCCGCGGCTTCTTCGACGATTTTCTTGCCGATCTTGGGGACGCCGCCGTCGAAGAGCGAGCGGGTGTAGCTCTTCTCTGCGGTGCTCTGCTTGCGCTCTTCCAGAACTCGCTCGAGCCGCGTGAGAAATGGAACCGCGGCGGGTACGGTTTCCGTGCCGCGCTCGCCAACATGCTCGAAGAAGCAGTTGTCGCGGCCCGTGTGGCACGAGGGCCCTTCCGGATCGACCAAGACGAGCAGCGTGTCGCCGTCGCAGTCCGCCAACACTTCGCGCACCTGCAAGAAGTGCCCGCTGGTTTCACCTTTCACCCAGAGCGCGCCGCGTGAGCGACTGTAGAACGTGGCTCTCTGCGTCTGCAGGGTGGCGGTGAGCGCCTCGCGGTTCATCCACGCGACCATGCGCACCTCGCCGGTCAGGCGATCTTGGACGACGGCGGGCACGAGGCCGTTCGTATCGAACTTCAGGTGATCGAGGGTCGTGCTCATGGGCGCGCTTCCTTTCGTCCGCCGGTGGCGGGGGGCAGACGCATAGCGGCTCGAGGCGCTCTGGGCGAGAGGGGAGCTGTGGGGGGCGCCCCCCCCGAGGCTTTTTTGGTCAGGGGGCCAACCCCCCGCCCGATTCGGTGTCCGCCAGTGGAGGACTTCAGCTGTTTTCGCCTAGAATCGCCGGCTCACCTCGTCTGGCCCGTGCCGTGCATGGGCTCCGGGTTCGGAGATCCAAAATGCGAAGCTTACTCGAGCGTCTCACCCAAGCGGCCCGTCCTCGAGCTTCCTCGTTGTCGGCGCGGCTCCTGCTCGGCAGCTTGGCGCTCTCCGCGGGCCTCGCGTCGCTCTTGGTCACGCCGAGCTGCTCGAGCGAAACCGGGGCGAGCGAGGACGACGGGCAAAGCGTGTCACGCATCGTGTACGCGGTCCGTCAGCACACCGTGGTCGGCGAGGACGGCGAGGTGTCCATCGACGTGGCCGGCGGCATGGGGCAGGTGATGGACTACAAGCGCTACGTGCCGGGCGGGCGCCTCGAGGTGCTCGACCTTCGCACGGGCGACGTCGTCAATATCACCGCGGACTTCAAGGAGGCGGACATCGCCAGCGTGGACGTCAGCTACGACGCCACCAAGGTGTTGTTTTCGATGAAGACGCGCGCCGACGACAACTACCACTTGTACTGGGCGAGCCTCACGCCCGACGACGACGGTGAGTACGAGCTGCATCAGCTCACGTTCGGCCCTTACGACGACATTCACGCCATTTGGTTGCCCGGTGAGCGCATCGCGTTCGTGACCGACCAGCCCTACACGGAAATGGGCACGCGCGCCGACGAGTACAACCACGCGCGCATCGTCACGCAGATTGGCATCACCACGTTTGCCGGAGGGGATTCGGACCGCAAGCTCTGTTCGCAGAACCTCTCGCACACGATCAACTTGTTCTCGCTCGCCGACGGGCGCGTCGGCTTTTCGCGCTGGGAGCACCTGGAAAACGTCAACGACGTGAAGCTCTTCAGCATGAACCCGGACTGCACGCAGATGACGGCGATCGCCGGTCAGCACGCCAAGCCGGGCAACTCCTTGGTGCAAATCCAGGAAACCAAGACGCCGCGCGTGTTCGTTGGCATCGCGACCGAACGCGAAAATACCATTCAGGCGGGCGCGCTCGTACGCGTGGACGCGAACCCCGAGGACCACAGCAGCGAGGAGCTGGCGACCTACGAGGTGCTCACGCCCTCCGTGCCGCGCGCGGACGATCCTTCGCCCGTTGGCCGCTACCGTTCGCCGGCGGTGCTGCCCGACGGGCGCATCCTCACGTCGTGGGCGGACGGCACCGTGAACGACTTGAACGAGCTGTCGCTCACGCCGCCGGACTTCGGCATTTACGTGTACGACCCGAGCTCCAAGTCGCGCAAAAATCACCTGGTGAAAAACTACGCGGGGAGCTGGGAGCTTTACGCGCGCCCCATCCTCCGGCGTGACGAGCCGGCGCCCATCGGCTCCATCCAAAACAGCCAGGACGCCAAGAAGCCCACCACCTTGGGCTCCGTGGACGTGCGGCAAACGTCGCTGGGCAGCTTGCACGGAGAAACCGTGAGCGGCGCGCAGTTCGGTGACGGCGTGTCCATCGACGAGGCGCTCCAGCAAGCCGTCAAGGTGCGCATCATCGAGGGCTTCTCCAGCGAGGGCGCGCCTGGCGTCACCATGTTCGGCCTGACCATGGCCGAAGGCGCGGCGCTGCTCGGGGAAGCGGACGTCTACGAGGACGGCTCGTGGAGCGCGGAGATCCCGGCGTTCGTCCCGGTGCACCTGCAAGTGGTCGACGAGTTCGACCTCGCCATCCGCAATCAAACGACGTGGATTCAAGGCATGCCGGGCGAGTCACGCGCCTGCGGGGGCTGCCACGAGGAGCGGACCAAGCCGTTCTCTCCGGCGGCGCAGCAGCTCACCATCGCCTCGGGTAAGGGCCCACAAAAGTTCCAGGTGCCGCTCGGCGAGCGCGTGGAGTACCCATGGGACTACGCGGACGACGACGCGAACCCGAACGAAATCCAGAGAATCTTGGATGAGCGCTGCGTGAGTTGTCACAACGAGACCACGAACGGAGACGGTCCGCAGGAGTACTACACCGTGTCCATGACGGACGCGGCGACCGGCGAGACCACGGCGTACGAAATCCCGCGGCTCGATCTCTCGTCGCGTGAAATCACCGTGCACTACGATCGCGACACCAAGCCGTGGCCCGCGTCGTACGTGTCCATCTTCTATCCGGCGGCGCTCGAGATGGAGATGGGCATGGGCACCACCGTGGAGGGCGAGGTGCCGCCGCCTTGGGGTCTGCCCTCGGACGCGCGCCACAGCGCGCTCATCGAAAAGCTGAACGTGACGTCCAGCAAGGACGACACCTCGTATGGCTGGCCGCTCGGTGAGCCCTTCAGCGACGAACGCATCACGGGCGACGTTCGCACGGATCACGCCGCGGAGGCGGGCCTCACCCGCGAGGAGCTCGTGAAGCTGATCCGCGCCATCGACATGGGCGGCCAGTTCTACGCTCGCCAAAACACCGGCTTTACGCCTTATGTCGGAGGACCCGGCACGCCCGGGCAGGAGTACTGAGCCATGACTCGCGAAACGACAGGCAGCACCAGGACTCCAAACACTCTGGGCCCCAAGCTCGCGCGGGCATTCACCGGTCGCGGGCGCTTCTTGGCGGCCCAGGTGCTCGTGGCGGGCGTCTTCATGGGGTCGCTCGGCTTGGCGGACGAGGCGGAAGACGGCAGGCGTGTCCACTCCGGTCGCGCCAAGGTGTACACGCAGCTCGCTCCAGAGTCTCTCGAGAGCTTGAGCACACCCGACGCCATCAAGGCGGTGAGTATGCCCAACGTGGCGCCCAGCCGCATCTGGCGCACGCTGGAGCACGGCGAGCGGGTGGAGTGTTTGGACTGCATCCCGTACGTGGCCAAGCTCCTCTACGACGGGCACCCCAAGACACGCGAAATCGGCGCGTGGTGGCTACGGCGCAGAATATTCGGCGTGTTCGGCCCCGACGGAGTGTACGCGCAAGTGGTGCAAACGCTCGGAGATCCCACCGCGTCCGAGGGCGAGCGCGCCTACGCCGCGGACGCGCTGGGCGAGTTCCTCACGTACGCGGGCCTCGAGCCCGTCGCGGAGGCGGCGGTGGCGGACGAGTCGCCGCGCGTGCGTCTCCACGCCGTGCGCGCGCTCGGGCGCATGGGCCACGAAGGTCCTCAGGGAGAGCTCGCCATCGCGCTGGGTGACGAAAGCGAAGAAGTGCGTCTGGCGGCCCTGGAAGGCATCTTGCGCCTCCATCGCTTCACCGGCACGGACGCTGTCATCGCTTGCCTCGACGACGACTCGGCGGCGGTGCGGCGGCGGGCGGCGCAAGTCCTCTCCTCCATCCACCGCGGCCCCGTCAGCGATGAGCTCGTGGAAGAGCTCGAAGCGCTCGTCTCGCCCGAAACCGAGCCGGACGCCGGCGTGCGTCAGGCCGCCGTTTCCGCGCTCGGTCGTTTGGCGGCGGGCGGCGCCAAGAGCGCCGTGTCCACGGCGGCGGAGGAGGATCCGGACCCACGTGTGCGTGACGCGGCGCGTATCGCACTTCGTAGGTTGTGAGAGCTTCGGGGCCGCCTGCCCGTGCTGACGTGATACAACGGATCGCTCGACGAGCTCACGTCGCGAGTGCGCGGGTGAGCTCTCGAACGCCTCTGTGCCCTTCGGGTTTCCAGCAAGATGCGCTTCCGCTCGTTCCGTCTGCGCTTGGCTGACACTTTTTCTTTCTCGTCCGGTGGTGCGTCACCGGCTGCGGGGCGCTCTCTTCGGGCGTCCTCGCGGCTCGGGTCCCTCGGGCTCTTGCTTCCCGCGCTCGCGCTCCTGGGCTGCGAGCGGAACGAAGAGCCCGAGCGCACCACCTTCTATCAAAGACGTATCGAGCCCATCTTGGGCAACTCGTGTGCCTCGAGCCCGTCGCAGTCGAGCTGTCACGTCACCGCGGACGAGTTCGGGAACGCGCTCGGAAACCTGAGCGTGGAGAGCTACGACGCGCTCAGCCGCAGACGGGATCTGCTCACGGACTACGGGCCTTATGGGGTTCCGGGCCTCCTCCTGAAGGCGCTGCCGCCCTACTCGATCCGCATTACGTCGTGGGACGGCTCCGAGCCGCAAATCATCCACACCGACATCGCGCACGTCGGTGGCTCCTCACTCGACATGACGAGCGCGGCGTTCACGCAGCTGGAAACGTGGATTCGCGGAGGCGCCGCCGAAAACAACGCGCCCGCCGCGGCGTCGCAAGGCGACCGCACGCCGTGCACGGAAACGCTCGGCGTCGATCCCAACTTCGATCCCTCGGTGGACCCCGAAGGAGACGACTACGCGAAGTTCGAGGCCGCAGGCGCGGTCATCGCCAAGAGCTGTGCAGCCGGAAACTGCCACGGCTCTCCCGCCAACTCGCTGCAATTCACGTGCGGCTCGAGCAACGAGCAGAAGCGTTGGAATTACTTTGCGGCGTCCGACTACATTTCGGTCGATACGGACTCCAGCGAGCTCTTGCGGCGTACGCTCGCCCCCACCTTCGGCGGCACCTTCCACGAAGGCGGCGTGATCTTCGAGTCGACCAGCGACGAGGGCTACCGCGCGCTACGCGAGTGGGCGGAGGCCAAGGGCGGCCCGAGCGACGTCCCGGACGACCCGGGGTTTCCGTTTTTCACGTCGCGGGTGCAGCCCATGTTGGTCAAGCGCGGCTGCATGATGCTCGGTTGTCACTCACCGACCATGTTCCACGACTATCGTTTGCGGGGAGGCAGCGCGGGGCACTTCGGCCTGGCAGCAACGCGGCGCAACTACGAGCTCACGCTCGAGCAAGTGGCGCTCGAGTCGAGTGACCCCAACGCGAGCCGCTTGATCAAGAAGAACCTGGCGTCGTCCGACGGTGGCATCACGCACCGCGGCGGCCCGCTCTTCGGCAGCGGCGGAGACCCAGCGGCGTGTGATCTGGAAGCAGCGGCGTCGGGTCCACTCGACGAACAAGATCCCTACTGCGTCATCGTGGCGTGGATCGCGCGGGAGCGCGCGGCGCGAATGGAAAACAGCGTGCCGCTCGAGTCCGTCGTGTTCGTCCGGCGCAGCGCGGCGACGGACGCGGACACGCCGCAGGACTACGGCGTTTTTCGCCCGGGCGCGGAGGTCGTGCAGGCCACGCTGACGGAGGCGGAAGACGGCGCGCTCAGCGTGGGCGCGGAAACGAGCCTGTCGGAAGCGTGCGGCCTGAACCCGGACACGAGCGACGCGCGGCGGCCCGCGGTGTCGTGGGACGGCACGCGCATCGCGTTCGCGGCGCGTCGGGCGGCCTCGGAGGCCTTCCGCATTTACGTGGTCGAGCGGGACGGCACGTGCGCGGTGGAGCCCACCATTGCGGCTGCGCCGGTGGACGACCAGGGCAACGAGCTGCCCGACAACGGCGAGCTCGTGCACGACTTCGATCCGACGTTTTCGCCCGACGGGCGCATCGTGTTCGTATCGACGCGCGGAAATGTAACGAACGCCGCGGCGTTCTCCTACCGGGGCCCGCAGCGCTCACCCGCGGAGCCGAGCCGCCTGAACGCCAACCTGTACGTGCTCGAAGACGTGAGCGAGGGCCCCCGCGTACGCCAGCTCACCTTCTTGCTGGATCAAGAGCTCGCGCCATCGTTCATGAGCGACGGTCGCCTCATTTTCACGACCGAAAAGCGCGCGCCCGGCTTCTATCAGCTCGCCGGACGCCGCATCAACATGGACGGCGGGGACTATCATCCGCTCTTCGCTCAGCGCAGCAGCGTCGCGTTCGACCAAATGACGGACATCGTCGAGCTGTCGGACAAGAACCTGGTCGGCATCTTCAGCGACCGAGGCGCGCAGCACGGGGCCGGTACGCTGGTCGTCGTCAACCGCAGCGTCGGTATCGATCAGCGCAGCGACCGCCCGGAAGACTTCCCCCAAGATCCCGGCGCCATCGACCATTTCAATTCGGACTTTTTTCAGCGCTCGATGCGCATCCTGGACGAAGGGGCCACCGGCAAGCCCGGAGAAACGCGCGGCGCGTATCGCAGCCCGTCGCCGCTGCCCGACGGGCGTCTGCTCGTGAGCTACGCGCCGGACGTGACGGACGTCGCGAGCTTCTCGGGCGGCTTCGGTATTTTCGTGGTTCATCCGGAAACGGGTGAGCGTGCGGAGCTACTGACGGACGCGGCGCGCGACCTTCTGTGGCCCGTCGCGGTCTATGCGCGTCAGCCTCGTCGCGTGTTTCATTCGCGCTTCGACGAAGTGAACGGCGCTACGCGCGTCACGCCCGGGCGCGACTACGCCGACGTGCTCTACTTGGACGCGCCGCTGCTCTTGAGCCTCTTGTTCCAGAATACGCGCACGGGGCGGGAAATTGGCCCCAATGCGCCGCTCGAGCTGTTCGAGCTACTCCCGCCGGAGGCGGGCATCGAGAGCTTCGCGGACGCGCTTCGCTACGTGGAAGAGGACGAGTTTGGTCGGGTGTACGTGCGGCGCCGTCAGCTCGGCACGGTCCCGCTCATGAAGGACGGGTCCGCCAACGTGCGTCTTCCGGGCGGGATTCCGTTCACGTACCGCGGGACGGTGCGTTTGGACGGTGACGACGGACCGACCGCGCATTTCGTTCGCGAGCAGTTCCAGTTCTATCCGGGCGAAAGTTTGCGTCAGTCGTTTCCCCGCGGCCTCTTCGACGGCATGTGCGGCGGGTGTCACGGCTCCGTCAGCGGCTTCGAGCACGACGTTGCCGCCAACCCCGACGTGCTCACTCAGGCCTCCGACGTGCAAGCCAAGAACGGGCCTCGTGTCGATCTGCGCTGAGCGCGAGCGGGCTCTTTCGGAGCTCGGGCGGGTCGTTTCGGAATGCGTTTCGGCGCGTGTTTCAGTTCAGGCCCACCGTCTTGGTGACGGTGATTGCGGGGCCCGCGAAGGCGGGGACAGCGGCGCCGCGGAACGCGGTGGCGACGCAGCCGCCCGTCGCGGTGCCGGCGTAAGGCGCGCCTGAAACCGTTGCTGTCGTGACGCGTCCCGAGGGCGCGAACGTGACGATGATGCGCGCCGATCCTGCCGGATCGCTCGCCTGACGGCAGCTTTGCGCGCGCGCGCCAGCCACGTCGAGCGCGAGGCGCGCCGCGCTTTTGTCGAAGGGAGGAAGCGACGGCGCCGTCGCTTCCTCGCTGGGTGCTGCAACTTGCGGAGTGGGAGCAGGCGGCGTCGAGCCACCGCGGGAAGCCACTCCGACGGCCGGGGTGGCTCCGTTCGGCGCTGCGGGTCGTGCGACGGGGCTGCCCGCGGTGGCTGCGGTGGGGGCAGGCACGGAAGGGATCTTCTGGAGGGCCGGACTCGCGTTGACCGCTTCCACTGCGCGTGGCGCGCTGGGCGGCGTTGCGACTGGTGCGGGCGCGCTCTGCGGCGTTGCGAGTGGCGCGGCCGCGATTCGAGCGGGCGCGGTGCCCCTGTTGTCTACGGTGTGCTTCGCCGACGGCAGCGCGCCTTGCGCGGGAGCCTCGTCTTGGGGTTTTACCGCGTCCGCGACGAGAGAGTCGCTTTCGGGCGAAGCGGTGAAGGCCGTAGGCGGGGCTTCTGCCGCGGGCGGCGCGTAGCTCGCCTCCACCACCTGCGTCGGCTCGTCCGTCGCGAGCTCGAGCCGCGGCGGCGACGCTAGAGCTGGCGACGTGCTACGTGTTTCGCGCGCTTCGACGAAAAGGAGCGAGGCGTCGTGGAGCAAGTAGCCGGTCCCACCGCTCGCCAACGTCACGGCGGCCAGCGCTCCGTACACCCAACGCGGTGCTTGTGCGCTGCGCTGCGTGGGCGCGGGACGCGCGTCAGGGTTGGACGTCGGCTCCGAGCGCGGCGCAGGCGGTGGTAGACGTGCTGGGTTGCTCGGTGCGGCCGAGCTCGCATCGACGTGGGGAGCAGGAGCGCGAAGCGATTGCACGCCGGAGACGCTGCGCGCTTCGAGCGAGCTCGCGTGCGTACGTGGTGGCGGAGTGAGCGGCGAGAGCGACACGCGCGCTCGCTTGGAGCCCAGAGCTTCGAGGAACGGGGGCGGTGGGCTCGAGCTTGGGCGAGCTCTGAGCGGCGGCGGTGGTGGCGGTGTCCGTCGCGGAGGTAGAGGCGCGCGCGGCGGCGCCGGAGGAGGCGGACTCCGATGAGAGCTCCAAGACGTCGCCGCTGGAGGTGACGCGCCGAGCGCAGGTAGCGTGTTTCTGGAGGGAGGAGCCGCTGGTTGCTCGACGGGCAGTGGCGCTGGCTCTGGAACGACCTCGACTTCAACGGCGCTCGGCCTGGGCGAGCTCGTGACGCCGGAGGTCGTCGGTTTGGTCGGGCTGTGGGTCCCCGTCGAGCCGGGTTGGAGTGGCGCGGCGCGGAGGGCCGAGCCGAGCGCTGACGGGGAAGCCTCGACGATGATGGGTGAGTCGCAGCCGAGGCAGGTCCACTCCATGCGCGAGGTGTTCGTCGACGCCGTTTCCGGCGCATTCATCACGTAGTCGCAAAATGAACACCTGATCCGCGTCGCCATGGTCGTACCACCGCGAGGGAACGGAGACGGCCGCGAGTCAGCTCACGTGGTGTCTCAACTTGTTCGCGGAGAAGACTCACGCAAAGGCGCCAAGCTGCCGTAGTGCGGGAGCACCGCGCCCGAGCCGCGCGTTGATTCCTCCCAAGAACACCAACGACGACGACAGCGGACGAAGGCGAGAGGCGGAGCGAGGAGCGGCGTTCGCCCCGCAGAGAAGGCCGTGACTTCACGGCCGCTCAGAGCGCTGCGTCGATTGGGACGGCTACTCAGCGCGCTGCGTCGATTGGAGGCCGCGCGACGATGGCCGACAAGTGACGTCCGCTCGCTTGACCGTCGCGGCGAAACGAAAAGAAGAGCTCGGGTTCCAGGAGGGTGCAGCCAGGAACGTCGTCGATGGCGGCGACGCCGAGCCCCCGCAGCTGAGCGTGAATGAGGCGACGCAAGTCGACGTGGGGTTTGGGGCCGAAGCCGCGTTCGATGACGTGGACGCCGCCCGCCGCGGCCTCGAGCTCGGCGGCAACCTCTTCCGAAACCTCGAAGGCGCGCACCGAGATGTGGGGGCCGACCGCCGCGAGCAGCGGGCCGCGCGCGCCCTGGCGTCGTAAGGTTTCCACGGCTTGGCGCACCACGCCGGCCGCCGCGCCGCGCCAGCCAGCGTGCGCCGCGCCGACGAAACCCGTTCGAGGGTCGGCCAGGAGCACCGGCACGCAATCCGCGGTGCGGACGCCGCAAGCGATGTGCGGGCTCGCGCTGACGAGTGCGTCGCCGGCGGTGGCGGCGACGGCGTCACGGCCTTCCTTTCCCGAAAGCACGTGGGTTTCCGTTCCGTGAACTTGATGCAGGAAGTAGACGTGCTCGGGCAGAACGCCGAGCGCTTGCGCGCCGCGGTTCAGGTTTTCTCGGAAGCGCTCGGGCAGGTCCCCCGTCGTCGCCGAAAAGTTGAGCGTTGCGTGTGCGCCCTCGGAGACGCCCCCCGCGCGCGTGAAAAACGCATGTCGAAAGCCGGCCTCCTCGAGGAGCCGGCTCTTCAGGAAAGGGATGGTTTCCGCCGCTGCCGTCACCGTTCGAGTATGGGGCAACGAAGCTCACGAGTCAGGGAGAGATGGCTCCTGGGCGACCGGAGAGGCGAGCAGAGAGCGACAATTTGGATGTTTTCTCGGCCCTGCCGCTCTCTTGAGGACGCGGCCTCAAACTTTTGATAACACCGGCGTCGGATGGCTTCGCGTCAAACAGATGCCTTTCTCGGGCGCGAAATTCTCGACGGGCAGTTCAAGATCCTGCAAAAGATCGGCACCGGGGGCATGGGCTCGGTGTACCGCGCGTCGCAGCCCGCGATGAAGCGCGAGGTGGCCATCAAAATTCTTCACCCCAAGCTCGTGGGGCGAAAGGATCTGACCAGTCGCTTCCGCCGCGAGGCGCGCGCGATGAGCCAGCTCACGCACCCGAACACCGTGCGCGTGTTCATGTACGGTGAGCTCGAGGAGGACGGCTCTCTCTACATCGTGATGGAGATGTTGGAGGGCAAGAACCTGAACCAAACCGTGCGCCGCGGTGGGCCGCTGCCGGTGGAGCGCGCCATCCCCATTTTGGTGCAGGTTTGCGGCGCTCTCCAAGAAGCGCACGAAATGGGCATCGTGCACCGTGACCTCAAGCCCGAAAACATCTTCTTGTGCAACCAGGGCGGTCTCACGGACTACCCCAAGGTGTTGGACTTCGGTCTGGCCAAGGTCACCGAGCAGCAGATGCAGCCGGGCAGCATCATTTTGACGCAAGAAGGAATGGTGTTCGGTACGCCGGAGTTCATGTCTCCCGAGCAAGCGCAAGGGCGCACCCTCGACGCTCGCAGCGACATCTACTCGCTCGCCGTCATTTTGTACGAGGTGCTCACGGGCAAGCTGCCGTTCGATGCCAAGACGCCGATGGAGTACATCCAAAAGCACGTCACGGCGCCCATCATCCCGCTGAACGAGCGCGTCGCCGACAAGCAGTTCCCCGAGGGGCTAGCCCGGGTGTTGGAAAAGGCGCTCGCCAAAAAGCCGGACGACCGGTACCAGAGCGCCAAGGACCTCGCTGCCGCGCTCGCCCCCTACGCGGGCACTGGCCACGGGCAGCCTGTCGGCGCCGCCTCGCCCTCTCGTTCGTCCACGCCCGTTCAGATGGAGGCCCCCGGCTCGGCTCGCCCAGGCACTGGGCTTCTGGTGGGCGTTGCGGCGGCATGCCTGCTCGTGGGAGTGGTGCTAGCCATCGTGGTGATGAGGCTGCTGGGTCGCTGAGGCGTCCGCGGCCCGCTCCGCGCGAGCCCCTCTGACGCCCATGAACGACCCGTCTTCACCTCGCGTGCCTCCCCGGAGTCCTGGACTGGAGGGCGACACGTCGCCCGAGGCGCGCCTGCCGGACACGCCCCTCGACGACACGTCGCCCGACGCACGACTGCCGGAAACCGGGCTCGGCGATACGCTGCTCGACGCGCGCCTGCCGGACACGCTGCTCGGCGACACCTCGCCGGATGCTCGCCTGCCGGAGGCGCAGCTCGGGGGCGAAACGCCCACCCAGTTCGACGAGCAGGGAGGCGCGTACGCCGCTGCGCCGCCGCGTGGTGGTGCGCTGCCGTCCGCGCCGCCGCCTGGCGGTGCGCCGCCGTCCGCGCCGCCGCCTGGCGG
>JAEYVE010000110.1 GCA_023432025.1 Pseudomonadota bacterium | reverse complement strand
GAGCTCATTGCCCGCGCTTTGCACGCGCAGAGCACACGCGTCGACCGTCCGTTCGTGGTGGTCGACTGCGGCGCTCTGACGCCGACGCTGATCACCAGCGCCTTGTTCGGCCACGAGCGCGGCTCCTTCACGGGCGCAGAGCGCAGACACATTGGAGCCTTCGAGCGCGCCAATGGCGGCACGGTCTTTCTCGATGAGGTCGGCGAGCTGTCCCTGGAGCTTCAACCGCAGCTCTTGGGAGTGCTCGAGCGCAAGCGCTTCTTGCGCGTCGGCGGGACCGAAGAAATCAAGGTCGACGTTCGAGTCGTGTCGGCGACCAACCGTGACCTGCGCGGCGAGGTGAACCGCGGGGCGTTCCGCGAGGACCTGTACTACCGCCTCTCGGTGGTCAATCTCGAGGTTCCGCCGCTGCGCGAGCGCATGAGCGACCTACCGCTGCTCGCCGAGCACTTTTTGCGGGAAGCGGGCAGCACGGCGCCGTTCGGCCAGATTTTCGGAGAGGACGCGCTGGCGCAAATGATGAGGCACGACTGGCGCGGAAACGTGCGCGAGCTCCGGAACTTCGTCGAGGCCATGTTGGTCATCGGCGAAGCCCCGCGCCAACGCGAAACCCGCGAGGCGGGCACCGAGGCGTTGTCCTTGAACGACACCATCTTGGAGATGCGCTACTCGGAGGCGCGCGCGGCCGTGTTGTCGGCCTTCGAGCATCACTACCTCACGAACCTCCTGCGCAGCACGACGGGGAACGTTTCCAGCGCCGCGCGTGCGGCGGGCATGGACCGCTCGTACCTCATCAAGCTCCTCGAAAAGCACGACCTCAAGTAAGGCCGAGCAGCCACCACGCCGCGAGCGCGAGGGCGACGAGCACCACGGCCCCGAGCAGCCACGGCCGAACGCGCGAGCCACCACGCGCGGGCGCCGCGACGACGCTTTCACTCGCGGTGATCGGAGGTCGCGAAGCACGCCGTCCTCCCGAGCCTTCGGAGCCCGCATCGCCGAACTCTTCCAAGAGAGCCGCGATTTCACGCTTCAGCGCCGCAGCGCTCTTGATGCGCTCCGCTGGGTCCTTTTTCAGGCACTGATCGACGAGACGCTGCAGCGCCTCTCCGTGGGGGAGGTCCTGCACCAAATCCGCCAGGCGCGGAGGCTCCGCCGTCAGCTGCTGCGCGAGCACGAACTGAACCGTTGCGCCTTGGAAGGGCACCTCGCCCGTGAGGAGCTCGAACAACGTGACCCCACACGCGTAGACGTCCACTCGGCCATCGATACGCCCGCCGAGGACTTGCTCCGGTGCCATGTAGTGCGGCGTGCCGTACAAGCCGGCGTCTCCGACTTCACTCTCGTCGGTGGTGGCGGCGACGCCGAGGTCCAGAATTTTGGCGAAGCCCTTCTGGGTTTCCCCTTCCAGCACCACCACGTTGTCGGGCTTGATGTCGCGATGAATGATGCCGAGCTCGTGCGCGAACTCGAGGCCGTTCGCCACCTCGTAGAGCACGCGAAGCGCGCGCGCGGGGTGCATTCTTCCGCATTCGTGGAGCTCGGCGGAAAGCGGACGGCCATTGAGCAGCTCCATGACGAGATAGGCCAAGCCGCGCGGGCTCTCACCGAAGTCCGACACGTCGACGAAGTTCGGATGGGAGAGGCGTCCGAGCACCTCCGCTTCTCGAATGAAGCGCTCCCGAAGCATGCCCTGTGTTTGACGCGTGGGACGCAACGTCTTGAGCGCCACCTTGCGCTTGATGCCCAAGTGTTCCGCTCGAAACACCTTGGCCATGCCGCCTTCGCCGAGCAGCTCCTCCACTCGGTAGCGGTTGTCGACGATTTCGCCGAGCTCGACGCGCACGGCGGGTGTTTCCTTCGCCGCCGCGTTCGACGGCGCAGCCTCCGGCACTTGTGTAATCGCTGACGCGAAGGACAAACGCGCTCGATCGAGGGTCGCGGTGACACGGCTGATGGGCATGCCTCGCTCGACCGCGACCTCCTCCGGGCTCTGCCCCTCCAAGTCGACCGCAAGCAAAACGGAGCGATCCTCGGGATCCAGGGTGTGCAGCGCTCGATGCACGGACTGACGGAAGAACACCGCAGGATCGACCAAACGCGGCGACTCTGGATCGATGCCTCGACCGCCGTGGGCGGCTGCCAGCTCGCTGGCCAACCCGAGCAGCCACTCACGCAGGTCCTGATCTCTCGGCCACTCGCCGAGGCGCTGACTGGCCACGACGAACAGGGACTCGCACACCGTCTCCGCGTCATCCGGATCGGACAGCTCGACCGAAAGGCGCCGATAGACCGGGATCTGGTGACGGCGAACCAGGTCGACGTACGCGGTGTACTGTCCCTCCGAGAGGAACGCGTCCGCCAATTCGGCGTCGCTCGCTGCGTTCAATCGGGCCTGATCCCCTGGCGCCTACGCAAGCCAGCCAAGAGCTCCCCTGCCGGCACGAAGTGCTCGTCGCCCTTGGCGTCACGCAGGATGAGCCCGAGTGGCACGAATTCGAGGACCGTGCCGTCGTGCGTTTTGGTTTGCACGTGGTCCCCGACGCTCAGCATGCGGCGAACGTAGTAGTTCGCCGCGAGCTGCTCCGAAGGAGCGCGCATCGCCCAAGAACCCAAAAAGACGACGACGATGAGAAGCGCCCCCAAGAGCAGGCTCAAGTTGGACGTGATGAAGCTCACGTTCACGCCGAGCACGTCCAAGCCGACCAGCGTGACCACCAAGAGGAGGCCACCCTCGGTCAGCGCTTCCAGCACGCCAGCCGCGGGGTTTCTGAGCTCACGGAGGACGCCGCCCACGCTGCGCTTGGCAATTCCGGCGACGTACGTGCCGCCCGCGAACAGCGCCAAAGCCGAGACGACTTTCGGCAAATACGCGACCGCGCCCGACAGCGCGCTCTGCAGCCCCGTGAGACCCCAGTACCCCGCCGCGGTGTTCAAGGTGAGGAGAAGGAGCGTCAGATACGCCAGCTGTCCCACCACGCGCGCAGGCGTCCAGCCTTTGCCGAGAGCCCCGAAGAGCGCTCCGATGCGGGTTCCCTGGAGGGCCTCGTTCAGACGCACCGCCCGGAGCACGCGCTCGATCACGGCGCGGGCGGCGAGCGCCGCGACCCACCCGACCAGCAAAATGGCAACGCCGGCGAGGGCGCTCGGTGCGTGAGTCATCAAGAGCTCCCGAGCGCGTCCGCCCACTGCCGCCCAGGGGCCCTCACCGATCCAGTCGAGCTCAGTCACCTGCGCCACGCGTAGACTCCTCCTCTTCCTTTTTGCCTTCGTACGTCTCGGGCAGCGAGGCGCTGATGGCCGACGCCGGGACCTCGACCAAGAGGCGCACACACTCACTCACCGTGTCGATCAACGCCAACCGCGCACGAACCCGGTCGGCAAGCTGATCCAGCTGCTCGGTAGGACGACGATAGACGGCCGCCAGAACGGCTGCGACATCGACGGTCTTCGGGGACGACACGGGGGCGGACGATAGCACATCGTGAGCGCTCACCGTCGCGCGGAGCCTGCAAATTGTCGTCTCCCGCCTGCAGTCGGGCGCGGCTTGGCGCGGGATTCGGGCCGAGTTCGGCGGTCTTCAGGCTGGCACGAACTTCGCCTGAACCGCGTCGAACCACCGACTCGACTCAAGGGAACGGACGACCATGTCACCATCTGAATCGATCCTGCTCGTCGACGACAACGCCTCGTACTTGAAGACGCTCGGAGCGCTCCTCGAGCTCGAAGGCTACCGAGTGAACCAAGCCCACTCGGTCGACGCGGCCATCGAGTGCCTGAAGCACGGCGAGTATTCGCTCGTCGTCCTCGACTGGCACCTCGGTGACCAATCTGCGGCCGAGCTCCTGGCGCAGCTCGGTCAAGTGCGGCCAAGACCGCGCGTGATGATCCTCACCGGCTTGCCGGAAGATCTCCAGATCGAAGCCGCGGACACCGTCATCTCGAAGGGCGATACGCTCCGGCACCTCTTCGACTCCATCCACAGACTGACCGCCGCTTGAGCGCGCGAGGTCGACCGAGGCGCACCGAGGCACGCCATGTCGTGCACTGTCGTCCGGAGCCTGCAGTGGTGTCGTCTCCAGCCTGCAAGCAGCTGCGCGGCGGTGGGCACGAAGAGCGCTTTCCGCGGGAATTCGGCCCACTCGGCGCCTGCCCACGCTTGGCATGAAGCTGGCTAACGGCTCGCTCGCAACGGCGAGGCGCGGAGCGCGCTCGCCCGTCCTCACCCCCCATCTACGAGAACGTTCTTCTGGAGTTACTGATGAAACCCACCCCTGCTTGGCTCGCATGCTCGCTCCTCACCGGGCTTGCCGTCGCGGGCACTGCTCGCCCTGCCTTTGCCGAAACGCCGCCGGGCATCATGACGCAAGCCAACGCGTCGAGCGGCACCACCGAGGTTGGAGGCGCCGGCTTCCAGGCGATCGAAAAGCCGAAGACCTTCCAAGAAGACACCCAGCTCACGCTTTCGGCGGGTGGTCTCATGGCAACCGGCAACGCGCGTTCCGTTGCCGTCACCGGCGTCGGCAACCTGCGCATTCGACGTCAGGCGAACGAGTACTCCGCCATGGTCGCCGGCAACTACGGACGCGCCGCCGTGGAGAGCGACGAGTCGATGCAAACGACCGTGGAAAACATTCAGGGTCGCGTGCGCTACGACCGCTTCTTGTCGGACGAGTGGTCGCTCTTTCTGGCCGAGTCCGCGCGAAAGGATCGCTTTCAGGGGTTGGACTTGCGCCTGAACTTCGATCCCGGCGTCGCCTACTACCTGCTGGACGTGGAGAAGCACCGCCTCTGGGCGGAGCTCGGTTACGACCTCCAGTACGACATCCGCGACGAGGACGCGATCCTGGCGTCCGCGGAACCGCTCGACAAGACCGCCGTTCGTCACTCGGCGCGTGGCTTCATCGGTTATCGCAACGACTTGAACGAAGCCGTCCGCGTGAGCACGGGCCTCGAATACATCCAAGCGATCGTCGACTCCGAGAACTTTCGACTCAACTGGCAGGCGAGCTTGATCTCCGCGCTGTCGACCAACCTCTCGCTCGCGACGACCTTCAACCTTGCGTACGACAACAATCCGCTGCCGGGCATCCGAAAGACGGACACGACGACGTCCCTCAGCCTCGTCTACACGCTGATGTGAGACGGAAGGCCCCACGATGACATTCGGATTCGCTCCAAGGACGACTCACATGCGCCACAACTTGACCCTCACTACGCTCCTCTCGCTGTCGACGCTCAGCGTCAGCTCGATGGCCCAAGAAGCGTCGGCTTCCGCTGGCGTTTCGTTGTCGGACCAAACCGCCACGGCCAGCGCCGACACGGACGACGACAACGCGCCCGAGACGGACTCCTACTTCAACCGCTACGAGCCCGAGGGCGACCTCTGGGAGTTTGGCCTCTTCGGCGGTGTCATGCTCCCGTCGACGTCACACAACCTCCGGGCCCCCGACGCGAGCCAGCAGCCGTTCGATACGGCGCTCGAGGTGGGCGCACGCTTCGCTTACTACCCCCTTTCATTCCTGGGCGCGGAGCTCGAGGGCGCGGGCATGACGTCGAAGGTCGACGACGGCTCCAGCGGAGGGCTCTTTGCTGGTCGCGCGCACCTGATCGGACAGCTCCCGCTCGGCAGCATCACTCCTTTCTTGCTGTTCGGCGGCGGCGCCCTCGGCGGCGCGAGCTCGGCCATGGGCACGGACATCGATCCGGCGATTCACTTCGGCGCCGGCGTCAAAGCGGCCATCGACGAGTACCTCTCGCTGCGCGTCGACTTGCGCGACACGGTGACTCAGAAGTTCGGGGCAGCTCAAGGCGTACAAACACATCACCCCGAGCTCTTGTTCGGCCTCTCGTTCACGCTCGAGCGCAAGAAGCCGGATCCGGACGGAGACGGCTTCGCCAATCACCGAGACAACTGCCCCAACGTCGCTGGAGGCGTCCAGGGCTGCCCCGCTGATCAGGATCTCGACGGCGTCCCCGACGACGTAGACCAGTGCAAGGAAGCCGCGGGCCCCGCGCCCTCCGGCTGCCCCGACCGCGACGGCGACGGTCGAATCGACAAGGAAGACTCTTGCCCCGATATCGCTGCCAACACGAGCACCGGCTGCCCGGAGCCCGTCTGCGGCGACCGCGACGGCGATCAGGTCACGGACGACGTCGACAAGTGCCCCACCGAGCAGGGTCCGGCCCCCGACGGCTGCCCCGTGCGAGACCGCGACGGTGACGGCATTGCCGACGACGTGGACCAATGCCCCGACGAGCCCGAAACCAAAAATGGCTACCAGGACAAGGACGGCTGCAGCGACGAAGTGCCCGAGGCGGTCAAGCGCTTCAGCGGCGTCATCCCCGGTATCGAGTTCGCCTACAACAGCGCGACGATTCAACCGCACTCGAACGCTCTGCTCGACGAGGCCGCCAACGTCCTCAAAGAGTACGGAGATCTCACGCTGGAAATCGCCGGACACAGCGACTCCCAAGGTCCGCGGGAGCTGAACCTCGACCTCTCACGTCGACGCGCCGAGTCGGTGAAGAGCTACTTGACCACGCGCGGCGTGGACGCAGCTCGATTGACGACGCGCGGCGTCGGTCCAGACGAGCCCATCGCGGACAACGAAACCGAAGCAGGGCGCCAAAAGAATCGGCGCATCGAGTTTCGTAGAACCAACCAGTGACCGCGCCTCGGCGCGCGAACGAACCGCGTTCGTCCAGAACGCCCCCCTCTTGTGACTTTGATTATGCCGCCTTGGTGCGGCGAATGAAGGAGACTCCATGACTTCCTTGTCGAAGCGAGCCTTGGCCGAAAGTGTTGGAACGTTCTGGTTGGTGTTGGGCGGATGCGGCAGCGCGGTGCTGTCCGCGGCGTTCCCCGACGTCGGGATCGGCCTCTTGGGCGTTTCCCTCGCGTTCGGTCTCACCGTGCTGACGATGGCGTTCGCCATCGGGCACATTTCCGGGTGCCACCTGAACCCGGCCGTCACCCTGGGCTTGATCGTCGGCGGCCGTTTTCCGGCCAAAGAAGCCGCCGCCTACATCGCCGCGCAGGTCGTGGGAGGCATCACTGGCGCGGGCGTCTTGTACCTCATCGCCAGTGGGCAAGCGGGGTTCGATGTCTCCGCTGGCTTTGCCTCCAACGGCTTCGGGGACCATTCGCCCGGCGGTTATTCGCTGCTCTCCTGCCTCGTTCTGGAAGTGGTCCTCACCGGCGTCTTTCTGTTCGTGATTCTGGGTGCCACGTCTTCCCGAGCTCCGGCAGGCTTCGCTCCGATCGCCATCGGCCTCTGCCTGACGCTCATTCATCTGATTGGTATCCCGGTGACGAACCTGGCGGTGAACCCCGCGCGCAGCACCGGACCGGCGGTGTTCGTGGGCGATTGGGCCGTGGGGCAGCTTTGGCTCTTCTGGGTGGCACCTCTCGTGGGCGCCGCGTTGGGAGCGCTCCTGTACCGCGCAGTTTCCGACGAGAAGTGAGCGCACGCAGGGCAAGCGCAGAAGCCCCTGGCGAGGCCTCGTCGTCCTGCGGACGACGGGGCCTTCGCGCGCTTCACGCACACGCGCTGAGCCTCTAGTCGCCCAACAGCGAAAACACAGCGCGCGCCCGAAGGGCGCGCCACGCTTCCACGTCGTCGCCGCCCAGCTTCATGCCCAGTATCGCGAGCGTGCGAGCATAGTGAGGAAGAGGGCCACGAGCGTCGGGGAGCAACGCTCGGTACGCGCGCTCTGCTTCGCCACGGAGCGCGGGCTCTCTCAGGGCCGAGGCGTACCAAGCGACGATGCCCACGTTGCAAATCCAATCGTCCGTCGCAGACAACGTCTGCTGGAGGGCCGCTTCTCGCTCGGCCCACGTGCTGTCGCTGCTGGCGATGAGCAGCGCCACGGCCACGTGAACATGGACGAGCCATTGCACTGCGTCGGCGTTCGACGGCGGCGGTGGTGGACGCACGAGGACGCCGAGCAACCCCCGGGGCGCGGAGGACGGCGCTTGCGCGGCTCGCCGGCTCCATTCGTCCCAACCAAAGCGCGTACGGGCCAGCTCCTCGACGCGCGCCAGCACATCCGGGCTCGGCGGCTCCACGGCGGATACCGCGACCTCGCCCTCCAAACGCCACAATCCGCCCCACTTCGTGGAAGGTCGCGTGCCCAGAAGCGTCAGTTGCCCGCTTTTTCCTAGCGCACCGAGGCCCAGCTGATAGGCCAAGCGGGCGCTCGGCGCCGCGCTACCCTCGACGCGCACGCGGGCATGGACCGCGCCCGTACCCGCCGAGCGTGCCGCTCGTGAAAGCGCGCTTCGCAGGACCCCCACCACACTGTCCAGCGGATCGGGGAGAACGGACTCGTAACAGCCCACGTCACGAAGCAGCTGGAGGCCGACTTCCCCGTCGTCGACGCCAAGCTCTTGGCCGTTCACCTCGTTCGGGCGACGAAGCCAGGACAAGAAGCGCTGCACGACGGACGGCCAAGGAGCGGGTGCAACTTCGTTCGCCGTGGCAAAAGCGCGCTCGGCCTCCTCCAGCCTTCCTAGCGTGACCAACGCTCGGCCAAGAGCCACGTAGGTGCTGGCTTCGTCGGGACCGAGCGCTGCGGCGTCTCGGAGCGCCTCGAGCTGCCCTTCGACGTTGCCCAGATCGCGCTGGGCAAGCGCGACCTCGAACCGTGTCTCCCAACCCTTCGGGCCCGAGTCGGCCACGGCGAGCGCGGCCGAGGATTCCCCCAACTCGCGCAGCACCCGGCTGCGCGCCACGCAAAGGCCCACGTGCTCGGGGTGCACGCGGGCCACGTCCTCCGCCAAGGCCAAAACCGAGCGCAGGTTCAGGAGTCCACCCTCTTGCACTCGAGCTTCGAGGAGCGCCTCCAGAGTGCGCCCCAAGAGCGTGGCCACGACCACGGGCTCGACCTTGCGAGCGAGCTCCCCCCGCTCTCTCCACTCGTCGATCCACGTCAAGAATGGAACGTTCGGACGGAACGCCGCAACGTGGACGAGGAGCTCGAGCGCCTCGCTCACGCTCCCCCGCCGAGCCAACGTCCACGCACGCGCCGCAGCGAGACCATAGAACGTGCCTTCCGTCCGAAGCTCGAGCAGCTTCAGGGGGTCGCGCGCGGCGCTCGCCACGTCGTTCAGGAGGGAGCGATACGCGCGGTTTCGCGGCTCCAGCGCGAGGGCAGCCGCCGCTTGCTGGGCGGCCAGCGGGAGTTTGCGCCTCGAGAGCGCGTACCTCGCCGCCTGTGCGTAGTCCTCGGCCGTTGGCCGCTCGATGGCCTCCGTGATTTCGGGGAGCTCGGGAAAGAGCGGCAGAGTCATCTCGGTTCGACGACGGACCAGGCCAAGAGCGACGCGCGGCTCGTCCGCTGCCTAACGCGGGGGCAAGTCCAACGCAAAGCGCACGCGCGCCTCCCAGCCAGAGCCCGCATCCCGCCGGGCGCTGAGTTGGCTGATGACGGACTCGGGGCCCACGGCTTTGAAGTAAAATTCCTCGAAGCGCCGCACGCCCTCGGGCTCTCCGCCCGTGCGCGCCACCGCCGAACCGGGTCGGTCCTCGTGATCCTCGAACCAGTCGTCCGCCGCCCACTGCGTCGTGAACAGATCCGATATACCGAAGCGCGCTTTCACGGGTTGGTTCGTGATGAGAACGTTCTCTTCGTCGTCCGGCGCGGCCTCGAACACGACGCCGAGCACGAAGGGCGCCTCGGTACCTTGTCGAGCAATCCACTCCAGCTCGGCGTCGCTCGGCAAACGAAAGCCCGCGCGCTCGCAGAGTGAAAGAGCGTCCGGACGGCGCAGCGCACCTTCGTCGTCGGGCAAAGCCTCGGGCCAGAGGCGAACGACGTCCGACTTTTCCAACAGAGTAACGGCGCACAGAAACGGCTCCACGCGCAGTTGCCGCACGGGACGCGCGTACCTTCGCACGCCGTGAACTTGCTCGAGAACATGGGGCCTGCTCCCCACGTAGCGGTCGATGAGCGCGAGCTCCTCGTCCAAGAGCCCCATTCGAAACGTCCCGCCACAGACCGGCACGAAGCGTACGTCCGTCGGTCGATGCAGGAGCAGAGCGGAGGAATGCCCGTCAGCGGGCTCCTCGAGTGCCCAACGGTCCCCCAGGCGGGCAACGAGCTCCAAGGCGACGCCCAGCCGTTCGGCGTGTGAGGCCGTCGACCAGCGGGCAGCGTCCGAAAGCAAGTGAATGGGCATGAGGGCGCCGACTCCTCAGCTTGCAGTCTCGGCCTCGAACTCCTTCACGGCCTCCGCGAAGTGCGGGACGGTTTTCCCCAGCTCGTGGATGCGACGCTCCAGCTCGAGGCTGACCTGCGGCACGGCCTTGCCGGCCTTTCGAGCGTTGTGGATGGTGTAAAGAGAACGTTTGGGGTGGCGAGACGTGGGCAGAAGCTCGACGTAGTGAAGCTCGAACTTCTGTTTTTGCTGGTTGTTCCAGAGCCAGTCGTCCAAGTCGCCTTTGGGCAAGACGCTGGCGAGCCGTTTCCAAGGCGCCGCATCTGCCGAGAGCAGCACTTCCCAGCGCGGGTTCCACGGAAGGTGGGCCGCGGCCGCAGGCAAGAGAAGAAGGGTGCTGAGCTGGGCATCGATGCCGATGGGCTGTTGTTCGACGATGCTCCTGCGCACACGCTCGGCGCAGTCATCGAGCACACCCGACGCGATGGCGGGAAGGTCCGTCGCCTTCGTGGCGAGCTCGATTTCGCGCTCCAGCAAAGCGCTCTTGATGCCCTTGCTCGTGGATGAGTAGGCAGCGCACAAAAACTCGGCGACCGCCTGCCAACGTTCTGCGCCGGAAAGGTTCTCCAACGGGCGAGGCAGTGGGTTGTTCCAGCCCGCGCCAGCGCACGCTTGCCAGGCCCGATAGAGCGGGCCCTGCTTCGCTTCGCCGCGCACCTCGTAGTCGACCACTCTTTCCAGAGGGCCTGGTGGGACGAGCCCGAGCCAACGTCTCCGCACCGCGCCACTCGAAGAGAAACCGTAGCCGGCGCGTGCGATGAGCCGCGTATCGGCCAGTCTGTGCGCGAGACGGCGCTGTGCCTCGCTCAGGTGCTCTGGCGGCACCGTCCACTGTGGATCGAACCTGTCGAGCTCGAAGGCCACGGTGAGGGCGTCCGAGATGGCCCGCGTGACCAAGCCGTCCTCCGATGCTTCGCCGAACGAAACGAGGGATTCTACCCACGCTTCAGGGCAGCGCCCTTGACGCAGAAGCAACCCCAGCGCGACTCCCGAACGACGAAGCAGCCACCGAAATGCGCCGCCGGGGGCGCTGTAACGAGTGAACCAGAAGAAACCCGGTCGTGAGGTGAAGCTCTCGCTGTTGCTCTCGATGGTCCGACGCAGCCAATCGGCGAGCTCCGCTTGGACTTCTTCGAGCTTCAACGTGGGAACTGCGCGCACCTTGGCGAGCGCCGCGGCGCCACGCACCTCCGGGGAGCGATCCCCCAGGCTTCTTTCGATGTGTGCGAAAGCCTCGTCTCGTCCCGAGGTCAGCGCTCCGAGCGCCAACAAGAAGCTGGAGCTCGCGACGGGGTCGCCTTCCCGAAGCCCGGCTTCTGTCACCTGTGCGGCCGCCTCGGGGCGAAGCGATTCGGACACGACGGACGCGCAGAACCCGGCGGCGGAGCGCACGATGGGATCCGCGGAGCGGAGCGCTTGCCAAAGCTTGTCCCGATGCTCCGTCACTACCTCGAGAACGTCACTCGGCGCGGAGGCCATTCCTTCGAGCCACCCGCGTGCTTGGTCGTTGCCGAGAATCTCCGCGATGACCGAAAGGATCCACTCCGGGCACCGAGCGCTCGCGAGCTGATTGAACAAGAGCTCCAGCGTAGGCGCGCTCGCCGAGCACCACACGCCCGGCTGAACGAGGGCTTCGTCGAGCTCGATGGTTGGCTTGTGAGCGTCCCCGCCGAGCACCAGCTGCTCGACCCACTTCGGAACCTGAACCGCCGATCCGGCGTGGTGCGTGAGAGTTTTCCAGCTCGTCATAGGTCCTCGTCACCAGTCGAGGGAGGAGGGGACGCGGGCGCGGGCTTCTTCGGAGCGTGCTGCTGCTGCTCGCCCTCGCTCCAGTAAGGTTTGCCTCCGTCGGGCTGGTACACGTTCTTCTCCGCGCTCGTGTCACTCGCCATGTCTTCGTAGGCCTTGCCAGCGCCCTTCTTTGGCTCTGTCCCCCAGTACGTGTTGGCGGACGTCGTGACGGGAGCGTCCGGGTCGAACTCCCAGTCGTCCTCGAGGGCACTTTCGTCGGCGTACTTGCTCTTGAGCTTCGTAGCTTGGTCGCCGTCAGCGGACGGCTTACCCGAAGCGCCCTCGTAGGACAGTGTTTGAACCTTGCCGTCTTTGTCCTTCCACTTGTATTCGATGTCCGCGCCGGACTCCTTGGCCCCGCGCATCATCGACGCGTGGCAACGCGGACAGGGAGGCATCTCTCCGAGCAGCGTGAACTTCTCCCCCTTCAGCTGCTCCTTGTCGCCGTACTTTCCCGAAAGCAGCTCGTGAACGAACTTTTGTTCCGTGTGCGCTTTGGGCTGAGTCTTCAGCGTGTCCGGGGCGTCGTGATAGCCGCTCGTGGTCGCGATGGCGCCGCTCGTCACGCTCGAAAGCAGGATGCAGTGATGCTTCCACCCCATCGGGTCGATCCACGCGATGGGATTCGGCCCGTAGGCGTACGTATTCAGGCCACCTTCCAGGCCGATGGGGTCCGGGCTGATGAAGCGACCGAGGTCCGGATCGTAGTAGCGGTAGCGGTTGTAAAAGAGCCCCGTTTCCGCGTCTTCCTGCTGTCCGGGAGCGCGAAACGGTGTGCTCGCGCTCGAGCCGGGCGCGAGCGTGGCCTTGCCGAAGGCGGTGTGCTCGTACTTGGCGAGCACCTTTCCGGAGCCATCGATCAGCTTCTCGGGCAAGCCCTTGATGTCAGCGAAGTAGTAGACCCACGGAGCGGATGATTCGGCCCCCGCGCCCGTTCTCTGCCCGAGCGGCGTCTCGTCGCCATCGTCCGCGTACAAGTAGGTGGACAGCGCCAGGGGCCGCCCCGACTCGTCCAGCTGAACGTCGTGAACCATGGATACTTGGTCCCAGACGAAGTGACGATGCTCGACGACCTCGCCGTCCCGCACGGTCCGCTTCCCGATGCGGCGCGCAAAGGCATCGTACTGAAACTCGACACGCGTGAGGTCGGGCAAAATGACCGCGCGAAGCAGCCCCCAGCCGTTCCATTCGAAACGAGTGCAAAGGGCGGCCCGCCCCGCGAAGTCCAGCTGGCGCTTCTCCACCAGACGCCCGAGCGCGTCATGGACCAGCTCGAACTGCCCGTGGCGCAAGAGCTGGCTGCCCGCGCCGTACGTGCGGCCCGGTGAATCGGGGCCCAGCTCGTAGTAGTTGCCCGCGCCGTCTGCGCGAAACTCTTCCGCGCCCGACCGGGTTTCGCGACGAAGCAGGTGACGGCGAAGGTCGTACTCCAACGTGATGTCGTCACCGTCCGAGGACTGCACCTCGATGAGCTCGTCTGCGGCGGAGTAGTCGTAGAGTTTTTCCTCGCCCACGCTGCGCCCGACCCACTCGGGCTCGAAGCCCGACGCGCCGCCCAGCGTAACGACACGCCGCTGTCGCAAGCGGCGTCCCGCGTCGAAGCTGTCGACGATGGCCGCGCCCTTTTCGAGCTCCCAACGAACCGGCAGCCCCCCGGCATCGTGCTCGACGCCGAGCGTGCGACCCGTCGCCGTGCGAAGCTCCCGAACCTTGCCCTCGGCGTCACGCGCCACGCAGAGCTCATGGCCCAAGCTGGTGGTGGACCGTACGCGGGCGCCGGCGGTGTCGCGCTCCGTGCTCACGGCGTAGGTGACGCCGTCGACCGTGATTCGTTCGCTCGTGACGTTGCCGATGGCGTCGCGCTCCCAAACGAACTCCACGTCTCCACGCTTGGCGCTGAGCAGCTCGCCGCGGCGGTTGTACGTGTAGCTGGAGACCTCGTCTTCCGGAGTCTGTTCGGCGACGATGCGACCGACTTTGTCTCGCTCGATTTGGAACGCGCCGGCGCCCCGATCGAACCAAGTCAGACGTCCCAAGGCGTCGTAGCCGTAGCGAGTGACGCGACCCCCGAAGTCCTTTTCCTGGCTCACGAGGCCCGTGGGTTCGTACTCGAACTCGTGACGTTCGCCGCGCTCGTTGACGATGTAGAGCGGCCACCCCTCACGGTTGTGCAGCGTCCTGACCTCGCTGCCGTCGGGGTAGCGCACGCTGTATTGCCAGTTGAGGCCACCGTACTCGGCGAGCGTGACGCTGCCATCCGGGTCGACTTGCTGCACCAAGTTGCCCATCGAGTCGTAGCGCAGCTGCGTGCGTCGCCCGAGCGGGTCATCCACCGCCAAAAGCTTGCCGCCCGCAGAATGGTAGTAGCGGGTGACGTGCCCAGCCGGATCCTTCGAGCTCGTCCGGCGGCCCCAGTAGTCGTACGTGTACTCTCGCCGCGCTCCCAGCGGGCTCACGTGAGCGGTGAGGTTCGCGTGAGCGTCGTACTCGTACGAATGCCGCGCGCCGCGTTCGTCCACGCGCTGGGTGACGCGCCCGTAGGGGCCCAGCACGTAGCTCTGAGTAGCGCCGTTCTGCAGCTGGATGGCGTCGGCTTCTCCGTAGGCGTCTCGCCAAACCCTGATTCGCCCCCCCTGAGGATCGACGACGCCCACCTCACGCCCGCCGCCATCACGCTGAATGAGGATCTCGTTGCCTTCTGGATCCGTCTCGCGAATCACGAGGTCGAGCGCGTCGTACTCGTAGCGCCACGTGGCGTCGTTCGGGTCCGTCACGGAGATGATGCGACCCTTTTCGTCGAACTCGCGTGTCGTCACTCCGCCCGACGCACTCACGGCCTGCGCGATGTGACCGTTGGGACCCGACGTGAAGCGCCGCATGCGCGCCGAGTCCGTCACCTCCGAGTACGCGCCGTCCCCCGAATACTCGAAGCGGCAATGGTAGATGCCCTTCGCCTTGGAGCCGTCCAGAAGCAGACCCGGAGCCTCGGGCGCAAGAGCGGGATCGTCGATGCTCGGATACGCGCCCCACGTTTCCACGCACCTGCCGTCGCTGCCGTAGACGAAGTGAAACTCGATTCCGCTCGGGTACTCGAGGCGCGTCAAACGATGCGTATCGTCGTAGGCGTAGCGGGTGACGTGACCTTCCGCGTCGGCGACCGCAACTAGGTTCCCCACGTTGTCGTAGGCGTAACGCGCGAAAACGATGCTCTGACCGTGCGTATCCGGGACCGAGAGGGACGCGACGCGTCCCTCGGAGGTGCGTTCGAACAAAATGACGCGACCCACGGTGTCGATGACACGGGCGAGCGCGCCGCGTTCGTACTGAAGCGAGAGCTCACCGCGGTTTCGATACGTAACGAAGAGCAGACGATGCGTGCCCGTGTCGTCCGCGGGCCCGAAGTGGTGAATGAACTCGTTGCCTGGACGCAGGGTGTATGCGCCCTTGGAGCGCTTGAGTCCCCAAGCCCCGAGGCGAATCTCCTCGCCGTCCCGAAGCTTGGGCACCTCCACCCGTCGACCATCCCCCGCATGAACGATGGTATGACGGCGGCCCTCCAAAATGGTCCATCCCAGGCTGTGGCTCCAGCCAAAGCCCATGCCCATGTCGACGTTGGCGCGCCCCGACGAATAGGACCGCAACAGGTTGAGCGCGAACGCCCCTGGCAGAAATAGGTCGCTCTTCGGGATGGTGAAGGCCTCACCGGTCATCACGTCCACGGGATCGCCAGCGGCCACCGCGCTTGCGCAGTTCGTGCAACCACCGGGTCCGCCTTGGCCACACGCGCCCGAGTCCTTGCCGCCGCCGTCGGCGTCCTCCCCCTCGTCCCCGCCGTCGGCGCCTGCGCGTCCCTTGCCCTTCTTGCCGCTGCCTGCGCTCCCCGCGCCTGCATCGCCGCCTCCACCGGCGACGATGTTGCCCGGGTTCATGCCCGGAATGGCGATCATGTTGGGTGCAGGTGCCGTGCGTGCCACGAATCGACTCGGGAGGGGACTGAGCTAGATAGCCGAGCTATCTACCTTAGCCGTTCTCCGACTCCACTCATATCTCCCCTGGCGCAGCCCTGCCCCTACGCTGTCTACGCGCGGAACAACGCGAGAACGTGGCGTTTCGCGCGGCGGCAACGGCTCGGTCCCCTCGGTCGGGACGGGTGATGAGCCCGTGAGGCTCCCCAACGAGCTCAGTCGTCGCAAAGACGACGGCTGTCGCGCAACGTGAAGTTGCCCGTGTAGGTCGTGATGTTGGGGTCGCAGTTGCCTCCATCGATGCAGCCGACGTTCCACTGTGCCGAGTAGGACCCGCTGGCAGTGCAGGCTTCGCCCGGATCGACGACGGCGTTCCACCACTGACGGCACCCCTCCGCGTCGCATTCCTTGGACGCCTCCGTGAACTCGACGAGCGAAGACCCAGACGGCACCTCCACCGACTTCGCCGTGAACGTGTACGGGTACTCGAGGCGTGTAAACAGCCGGACTGTGACCGGACCGTCGCCTTGCGTCGGCATCAGGAGCGCGCTTTGCGGTAAGAACCAGCCCACGTCCACGTTCGACTCACAGAAGTACTCCGAGGAATGGGTGGTCGTGAACGAGAACGAATCCTCGAGCTCCGGTGGCAGGGTGCTGCAGTCGCCGCCCTCTGCGCACCCGGTGTCCCAAGACCAGTGGATCTTGTCCTTGTCGAGGGAGCAGACGCCCTCCCTCGGATACATGTAGAGGGTCCATCTCTGGCGACAGCGCTCCCTGCCCTGCTGAGTGATCGGACACTCGTTGGTTTCCTCGACGTTCGCGAGCACCCAACCCTCGGGAACCTCGACCGTGGGGTTCGTGAGCTGAACGGGATAGTAGGAGAGCGTGCCGACTTCGATGAGGTAGGGGTCGTTCATGTCGAGCGGCGTCAGCTGTTTGGTAATGGACGCCCGAATCGCCGCGGGGACGGTCGTGCCGCCGTCACCGCCGGAGCCCACGTCGCCGCCGGAGCCCACGTCACCGCCCATGCCACCCATGCCACCGTCGCCGCCGGTGTTGCCGCTTGCGCCGCTGCCGTTCCGTCCGCCGCTGCCCTTTCCTCCAGAGCCGGTCTTGCCGCCCGTGTTGCCGCTCGCTCCGCTGCCGGCGCCCTTCCCCCCGGAGCCGGAGCTCTTGCCTCCCGAGCTCGAGCCGCCCGTTTGGCCATTTTGACCTCCGCTCGCAGCTCCCCCCACCCCGTCTCCGCCCGCCCCAGGTGTTCCAGAAGAGTCCGAACCGCATCCGTAAAGAGTGAACAAAACTCCCAAAGCGACGAACGACAGCTGATTCTTCATAATCTTCACCGACAGTGAGTCGATGAAGATTAGCTGCGTGCGCTTGCTAGGTGACCCCCTCAAACTGGAGGGGTATCCTGGGTCGATGCCGTCGAACGACCCCGGACTGCCGGGCCCGATCCCGCCTTTGCGGATCGTTCCGCAGACCCTCGAGGACGCTCTGCAAGTCTGTGTGTCGCTCGCGTCGCTCTCACCGCAGGCCACGGTCGCCTCGTTCATCGCCGCCGGCATGGCGCTCATGTCCGGTGCTTTGAACACCACCGGCGGGTACCTGGGTCTGGCTTCGCAGCGAGCGCATCTCCGGGACGATCCCGTGCACGGATGGCGGCTCGAGGTTTTCTACGGCTTCGGAGCGCACGTCGCGGACGAAATTCGGAAAGCCGACGAGCTCATTCAATCCGAAGACTATATTCACGACCCCGGTATTCAAGCGACAGTTCGCGATGCCGGCCGCCATCGCGTGTACCACGATCCCGATCCTCGAATGCACGCCACGCGCGCGGGGTCCATCGACGCGCAAGTCTGGGAAACTGCGTGCTTGACGGATCGTCTGAAGCTCGTTTACGCGCTGTCTCCGTCGCTCGAGCTTCACTTCGCCTTCGATCGTCGCGACGGTGCTCCTCCGTTCCAGCCGCACGAAGTAGCGGCTCTGGACACCATGACGAAGGGTCTCGAGCCTTGGTGTCGTCGCGTGGCGCTGCTTCACGGTCTGCTCCCCGGTCAATCGATGCTCTCGCCGCGGGAACGCGATCTGACGTGCGCCTTGCTGGGCCACGACGGGCTGAAGAACGCCGCGGCTCGTCTCGGGATCAGCGAAGCGCGAGCGCGCGAGGTGGCGCGCAGCGTGTACCGAAAGCTTCAAGTCGACGGCCGCTTGGGACTGGCCGGCGCGTGGACGGGGACGTTCACGGAAGCGACCGTCGCTCCGATTTCCCGTCCGCTCTTGCGGCGACGTCGTCGCCGTTAGGCGCCCCTCGCGCGACGTCCCGACGCTCCTCGCGGAGCGCCGGGACGCGACGCTTCATGGCTCTTGCAACGAGACTCTCAGCTGCGCTTTTTCTCGCCGCGGGGTGACTCGCCCCGAGCATGCGGCGGGCGGCCAGGAAGCTCGTCCTTGCTGATGACGCCGTCTGCGTTCTTGTCCATGCGTCGGAAGAGTGCTTCGGCGTGCGCTTCGGATTCCTCGTGCGTCAGCTTTCCGTCTTGGTTCTCGTCTGCCCAGGCGAAGGGGTCGAACTTCTTGCCCGAAGGCGGGCCACGGTGGCCAGGATGCGCGTTTCGGAGCTCTTCCTTGCTGAGACGTCCGTCGGAGTTGGCGTCGAGCTTGGCGAATACGCGGTCGGGCATTTTCGCGACTTCACTGCGTTCGAGCACACCGTTCTTGTTGGTGTCCTGCTTCTTGAAACGCTCTTCGCCCTCTCGCTCGTGCTTGGCCTTCATCTCGGCGTGGGCGGCGTCCGCCTCTTCGCGGGTCACCACTCCGTCACCGTTGGCGTCGAGAGAAACGAACATCTTGTCGGCAACTGCGAGTGATTCCTCCAGACTCACGACACCGTCCTGATTGGCGTCGAGGTTCTTCATGGGACCGCGTGGCCCACCCTCGTGCGCAAACGCCGCGACGGTCAAAGTGGAGCCAGCGAGCAGCAGGGCGGGGACGATAGTGAGCTTCATGGTGCGATTCGTTTCCTTCTGCCCCGTGGTGGGGCGGTCTCGCGATTCGCCAAGGGCGCCTCGTTCAAAGGGTTCAACGTGGCGGCCCACTAAATCCGTCGCCACCGACGGCGAACCAATGTCGATTTTTCGTATCTAACCAGAATTATTGATAATTTCTGACCCATCCTACGGCAACGGTCTCCTTTCGCCACGCTCGAGGCCCTCCTGTCACCTCCCATCAAGCGGCGCTGACCCAAACCGGGCGTGCGTGAGCGCGCGCGCCACGCGCCTCACCGAACCGCTTCTCGCAGGCGGCTCACTGCTCGGTGGAAACGCCTGCGCCCCACCACGAAAAGCTCGTCTGAGCGAGCAACGTGGGCTCGCCCGTCGTGCGATCGATGCGAATGATTTCTCCGCCATCGTGGAACGCGAAGATTTCGTCGCGCCACCCAGCGAGGCCGAAGATGTTGGGGTAGCCGCTGACCTCCGCGACCTCCTCAATCACCCTGCCCGTGCTCGGCTCGATGGAAACGATGGTCGTCGCGAGCGAGCTTCCGTTGCGGACGGCTGCGTACGTGCCGATATCCGACGCCGAGTAGGCGTCTCCTGCCGACGAGTACGTCGCACCGTACCCTCCCACGAGCGTGACGTCCGCCGTGCCCGCTCCGGTCAGCTCGATGCGATACCAACCGCCGCTGAGCGAGACCCCGACGAGCCGCTCGGAGTGCGGGTCCAGAGTGCCTGCGGGGACGACCGTGAGCCCGTTGAACACCTCGGGCAACGCGGCCAGGCTCACGCAGGCCACGCTGGTGCCGTCGCACACGTAGAGCTTCGAGAACGACACGGCGTAGAGCAGGCCGAAGCGATCGATGGCGATGTCCGCGATGGATCCGTCGGTTCCGCTGAACCTTCCGACGGCCAGCACCTCGTACGTGGCCGGATCCATCTTGAAAAGCATGTCGGGCGTGTTGGCGTACACGCCGGGCGCCGTGCGCGCAGGCTTGTCGGGGTCGTTCGGAAAAGGATCGACGACGTCCGGAACGCTGTCGCCATCGCTGTCGGCCGGCCCGCAGGTGACCTCGATCTCCACGCTGCCGTTTTCAACTTGGCCTCGTCCGCCCACGACCTCACAGCGCTGCATCCCGTCGAGCGGCTGAGTCAGCACCGACACGTCGAACACTTGTCCGGAGCGCACCCTCCGGGCGAAGGCGTACGTACCATCCTCCGAAATCCGCAGCTGATCGGAGCCATTTCGCAACACGAGCGTCGACCCCTCGAGCCCGCTGACTCGAACCCTCACGACGTGTGGGTCGAGCGAGCAAACGACGCCCACGGAGCGCACGTTGGCGCCGTCGATGCGCCCCGAACCGTCCAGCACGACGCACGTTTGCCAAGGGCGCGTCGGCTGTCGAAGCACGCTGACGGAGTACGTGTCTCCGTCCGCAAGCGTCGACGTAAAGAAGAACTCTCCGTTTTCGTCCACGGCCAGGTCGCTTGCGAGGTTGTTCTGCAGGACGAGCCCCGAGCCCACCAAGCCGCCCACCTTGCCGCCCACGAAGAACTGACGTGCGCCGAGACCACCCGTGCCGCCCGCGAAAGAACCTCCGTTGCCCGCCCCCCCGACGGAAGGGTGGCCACCCGTTGCCTGCGCGGCGCCGCCGGTGCCGCTCGCCGCGCCTCCGGAGTCGCCCTTGAAGGTTGGGCCCGAAGGCTCGCCGCAGCCCGCCATGTCATCGAGACAGGACCGTCCGCCGCAGCCGGTCGCGAGCGCGCTCACGGCGACGCTCGACGCGCACAAGCCCCACTGGAAACGTCGCCGTGCACGAGACCGCTCACCCCCCATGAGCAGAACGGGTACACCCTTCGCGGCGCCTCATCAACGCACTTTTGCCCTCCTGGTTCACTTGCGTGGACCCTCAAGCCGTCCGTGCGCTCCGAGCGAGTGTTCAGTACTTGATGCCTTGCACGTTGGCGCCGCCGAACTTCGTGCGATTGGTGATCGCTCCCGCGAACTGCGCGCCCCGCAAGTCGGCGTCCTCGAAGCTGACCTCCGTCAGATCCGCCTTTCGAAAGTCGGCTCCTGCCAACCGCGCGCGCGAAAAGTCCACACCACGCAGCTGAGCGCCCGAGAAATTCGCGCCCTCCAAGGAGGCGTAGGCGAACGTGCTCTGCGTGAGCTCGGCGCGCGCCAGGTTGACCCCGTCGCCGCGCGCTCCGCAGAAGTTGGCCGAAACCAAACGCGCGCCAGCGCCCTTCAAAGGCCCGAGGTTCTCGAGATGGAGATCTGCCTGTCCCTTCGGTGCGTCGGGCTTCGAGTACACCGCCTTGGGGAGAGCGTTTTCGACGGTCACGTGGAAGCTACCGCCGCCGCCGCCAGCGTCGAGAAACGCCTCGTGGGCCTTCGTCACGCCGAGCCAGTCGGACTTGTCGATGGCTGGCCCCGAGGTCCAAGCGACCAGGAGCCCCAAGTCGACGGCGCCGGAGCTCGCCGCACCCCGCGAACGGAGCGATGCGCGACGGCGGCCCTCCTCGGTGTCGCTCGTGTGAAGGAGCCACAGAATGTCCTCGCCGACCCAATCCACGAAGGCGTTCGCTTGTTTCGTGGGGAAGCCCTTCGCCTCCAGAGCGGAAATGAGAGCCGCGCGCGGGGTGAAGCGTGGCAAGCCGCTCGCGCGGAGAGCTGGAGCCACGCGCTCGAAACCAGCTCGTAGCCGCCCGAGCAGCGCGTCGGCGAGCGTTCCCGCCGTGAGCGCTTCGTGCAGGTCGTCGCGAGTCAGCACCCGAAAATCTCCACGGAGCTCTGCGCCGTCGTCCGTGGACGTTGCCCAGCCGAACTCGACGGGCCCCAATGCCCGAAAGAACGACAGAACTTCGACGCGCTCCGCCGAGCCCGAGAGAACGAGCTCCTGATCGGTCAGCGCCGGCCCCCGTCGATCCGAGAGCACCTGACTCGAAGGACGCGCGGAGAGCAAACCGAGCCAAAGCTCCAAGAGCTCCACGCTACGCGCGCCGCGCTGTTTGACTTCTGCGCGTTCGAACTCGGAGACGGCCTTGCCGAGCTCCGTGACGAGCTTCCTTTCCTCGGCGCGCGCTTGGGCATCTTCCTTGGCTTGCTCGGCCGCTCGCGCCTTTTCTTCCGCCGCCAGCCGCTTCGCCTCGGCACGCGCTTTGGCTTCCGCTTCTTTTTGCTCGACGCGCGCTTGGGCCGCTGCCGCGACGGCCGCGGCCTTCTCCGCGGCCTTGCGCTCCTTCTCCGCCGCCAGCTCCGCTCGCTTTTGGGCTCGGTCGACCTCGCGCTCCGCCTTCTTGATGGCCGCAGCCACGAGGGCAAGCGCTCGGGCCTTTTCTGCGGCCTGCTTGGCGCGCAGACGCTCCTCTGCCTTGCGTTGTTCCTCGGCGGCGCGCTCGGCCGCCTTCTCCGCTGCAACGCGTTCCTGCTCACGCGCCTTCTCCTCGAGGAGCCGCTGCTTTTCCAGCGCTGCCTCCTCCTGAGCACGCGCGCGCTCACGGGCCTTCTCCTCCGAGAGCCGTTGCTTTTCCCGCGCGGCTTCCTCTCTCGCGCGCGCCCTCTCTTCTTCGCGCTCGACCTTGCGCCGTTCGGCCTCCCGCCGTGCCCGGGCCGTCTCCTCTTCGCGCAAGCGCCGAGCCTCCTCTTTGGCCTGCTCGCGCTCTCGTAGAGCGGCCTCTCGAAGGCGACCTCTCTCGAGGTCACGCTCTTGTTTCAGGCGCAGCTTGTCTGCCGCGGCCCGCGCGCGCTCAGCCTTGGCCTGCTCACGCTCGCGCTCCCTTTGCTCTTGTCGTTCGGCCTTCTGGCGCTCCTTCTCCTCCGCTGCCTCGACGCGCGCTTTCTCGGCCTCCTGTCGTGCGCGAGCTCGCGCCGATTCGCGCTCGCGCTTCTGCCGCTCGGCCTCCGCGAGCGCCTGCGCTCGCTCGGCTTCTCGCTCGTGTTTTCGGCGCTCCTTCTCCGCGAGCACCAGCGCACGCTCCGCCGCCCTGCGCTCGGCTTCGGCTCGTCTCTCTTCGGGTGTACGACGCCTGCCCACGTCGGGGAGCGTCTTTTTCTTGCGGCGATGCGCGACGACTTCGTCGACCACGGGCGCCGCCGCAGCCCCGCTTCGTGGCGAAGAAACAACTCGCGCCGGTCGAGTCACCACCTTCGACGAACGCTGCGTGCCCGGCGGCGAGGCGTTCCGAATCGCTTTGGCGACTTTCGCCGCGCGCGCGGTCGTCCCTTTCGACGTGGACGGGAGGCTCTTGTTCGCTTTTGCGATCGCCTTCGACGTCAACGCGCCGCGCTTGGGCCCGCGCTCGCCGCCGGCAGCGCGCTGGCTTCGTGCCGTGCCGCGCGCGGGTCGCGTTTCGGCGCGGACGGAGGCCTTTTTTGGCTGCGGCGTGGGCGCTGAGCCGCGCAACGGCTGGGGCGGTTCCGCGCGCTTCGCAGGCGACTTGGGCGGGCTCTTCGCGAGTGACTGGGGCGGGCTCTTTTGGACACTCGACTTGCCGCTTCGAGCCGGAGCATGAGTCGGCATCGTGCGCTGGCTCTTCGACGACGCAAGCTTTTCGGATTTCGTCTTCGACGTGCGCGTCGCAGCGCGCCCCGGTGCGGGTTTCGACTTCCCGGACCTCGTCTTCGACTTGCCTGTCGCAGCGCGTCCCGGTGCTGGTTTCGACTTCCCGGAGCTCGTCTTCGACTTGCCTGTCGCAGCGCGCCCCGGTGCTGGTTTCGTCGCCAGAGAAGACGTCGACTTCTTCCCTTTCTCGGGGGCAGCGGCTGGAGGCTGCTTCTTGGGAGCCTTAAAGGGGCGCTTTTTCGCTTGCGTCTTCTTGGTGGCCATGGCGGGAAGCGGCTAGGGGCGTAGCCGATTACCATGGCTCTTCGCCAGCCGCCGCACGGCGCTTCAAATGGGGGCCCGAGCATGGGACCCCCGCGCCTGGCACGGAATCGCCGCTCGGAAGCTGCATCTCGCCCCCGAGCCGCGCACCTCCGACGCAGGCGAGCGTCGCCCCGCCTTGGTTCTAGGGGGAGCACGCTTTCGCGAATTGGACGAGCGCGTCGGTGGCTCGACAGCGCCCGTCGACGCACTCGGTGTCCTGCACGCAGTGCACGTTCGCCTCGGTGCAACTTTCACCTTCTTCGCGCGGGGCGGAGCAAGTGCCATCCCGACAAACGGACTCCGCGCAGACGAAGCTGGTCGCTCCGAACACGGTGCCGCAAGCCTCGCCCAGCTTCGGAGTCGGCTCGCACTTTTCGGTGGCGCTGCTGCAATAGAGCCCGACCGCGCAAGAGTAGCTGCCGTGGCTGTTGGGCGTGCACGGCTGTCCCCTGCCGGACGCCGCCTCGCAGAAGCCGCTTTGCGCGCAAATGGGGTCCGTCGGCTCCCTTCCGCAGCTGCGCGCTCTCCCGTCGAGAGCCCGGAAGTAGCAGCTGGCTCCCACTTCGAGCGACGGGAGACACACGCGAGGCGAACTCTCGCTTTCACTCGCACAGACGAGCCCGTCTGCGCAAACGACGTCACTCTCGCACGCAGTGCCCTCGGGACGCGGAACGAGCGGCATCACCGGAGACCGCGGGGTGCAGGTGCCATAAGGGCAGTGTTCCCCGTTCGGGCAAACGTTGATGCTCACATCGGGGTCGCACATTCCCTCGGAAGCCACGACAGGAAGACACTGTCCACACCGGTTCACGTAGCCGCTGCACCAGTTGCTCGCGCATTGTGAGCCATGAATACACGGCGCTCCATCTTCGGCCGCACCAGCGATGACGCACGCCGGCAGCTTGCCCACCCGCGTTGCCTCACAATCGAAGGTCTTCCACTCCTCCGCGCAGGCGAACATGCCCTCGATGGTGCGGAGCGACCCCTCGGAGAACATGAGGTCCGGGCAGTCATGAACCGCCGTCGTGGTGCAGTCCTCCCGCGGGTCGTTGGAGCACTCCGCACGCCTTTGGCACTGCGCGGTCACGTAGGCGCGGCACGCCGCTCGCTTGCTGCGTGGAACAGCGGGCTGGGCCGCTTCCCCACCGCTGCCCCCCGTGGTCCCGGCGGACGTGTCGCCGCCGCTGCTAGCGCCGCCCGTGGTCCCGCCCGCGCCCCCCGCGCCCCCAGTGCCGCGGGGGGACGCCCCTGCAGAGCTTCCGCCGCAGCCACTGCCCAGGAAGAGGGCCATCGTTCCAACGATGGTCAGGTTGCTCCACGCGTATCGCACTCTGGTTTCTCCTCGAGACGTGGCCGCGCGCTCGGGGGCGCTCGGCAAACTTGCCCTATCTCCGTCATACGCGCGCGCGCCGCAACCTCTCCCGCCCGAAGTCGCTGAAGAATCGCCCGTCGGGGCCGCTCTGTCGGGTACGCGTCCGGAAATGCGCAAGAGCCAGGGAAGGCCTCGGAACGAGCCGTGCAAGATCCCAACCCGAGACGGCTGGACGACGATATTCGTTCCTTCATCCGCCGCTACATCGCCAACTTCGAGGAGCTCGAGATCCTCCGCGTGCTCCACGAAGCGCGCGGACGATTCGTCGCGCGCGACGACGTGGCAGATCGTCTGGTGCTTCGCCCCTCCGACGTTCAAGAGGCGTTCCGCGCGCTCTCGAAACACGGCTTCCTGGTGCTGAACGACGAGCGAGGCGTGGCGTGCGCCGCGTACCAGGTCGAGGACCCCGAGCTCGACGAGCACGTGAGGCGCGCACTCCGCGCGTACGAAGACAACCGTCTCGAGGTGATTCGCGTGATGAACACGATCGCTCGCGAGCACGGCGATTCCCTCGTGCTCCAGTTGTTCTCCAACGCCTTCAAAATGCAGAGAAAGTGATGCTGCCTCACTTCGTCTACGCGGCCTGCGCGCTGACGAGCTCGCTGTGCGCGCTGCTCTTGTACCGCGGCTACCGGGCAAGCCGGGCGCGTCTTCTGTTCTGGAGCTGCGTTTGTTTCGTGGGCCTCGCGTTGAACAACGTCGAGCTGTTCATCGATCTGGTCCTGACGCCCCCGACCATCGATCTGCGCTTGTGGCGCCACTTGGCGGCGCTGGGCGCCATGTTGGCGCTCTTGTTCGGGCTCATTTGGGAATCTCATGGAGACGGGCAATGAACCACTTTTTCTGGGGCGCTCTGGCGATGGCGTCTTGGGTCGCGGGCCTCTTTTTCTTGCGCTTCTGGTGGAGCACGCGCGATCGCTTGTTCGCCTATTTCGGCGTCGCCTTCTGGGTCTTGATGCTCGGGTGGATTGCGGTGGCCGTAGTGCCGGCCGAAGACGCGTCACGCCATCACGTGTTCTGGTTTCGCTTGGTGGCGTTCGCGCTCATCGCCATTGGTATCGTCGACAAGAACCGCAGCGACCGTCGCTCGACCAGTTCGTCGCCCCCGAGCGCCCCGAACGGCGGACGGAACGGACGCCTGCGTTGACCCGGGCGCGCGAACGCTTCGAAATGGGCCATCAGAAGCTCAAGAAGGCGTTCACCGACAGCGCGTGGACGAGCAGCGTGTCCTGCCGCCTTTTTTGAACGACGGAGAGGTAACCGGCTTCCAGCCGTACACCGTCCTGGGGTAGCCAGGCAGGCCCCAAGAAGACGCGGTTCTGATCGAAACCGGAGAGCTGCCCGAAGTCCGTGTCGTTGGCGGCCACGAATACTTCGTCCCAGAGCACCGCGGCGACCCGCGGCGTAAGCGCATGCTGCCACCGCACCAGCTGGCGAAACCGGTACCCTACGTCGTCTGCGTCCTGCACGAAGCGCTGCTCGGCTCGCGTGCGGAACGTCAAGGTAGCGTCCCCCGGCTTGAACACGGCCATGAACTGCTCCCAGGCGCGCTGCTCGTAGCGATCCCTCCCCCCGTCGATGAAGGTCGGCGCGAACAGGTATCCAGCCCAGACGGAGAAACGCGAGTCGAACATGTAGCCGAGCCCCGGCCGCACCAGGAGCACGGTCGTTTCGCTGCCACGGCGCGCCTGCAAATCGAACCAATACGCCGGCGACGCCCCCTTCGCCGCCCCCATGCGCCCCGTCACGAACAAGGCCGACCACGACTGGAAGGTCTGCTTCGTTTCGGCGCGCGCTGGCGCCGCGAAGACCAAAGCCGAGACAAGACCCAAACAACCGAAAACGTGCGCGAGAACCGAACGCCGAAAGAGCTTCATCATTTCCGAGCCAGGGCGCGCTACATGCGCCCCGACCGCTCGTTCTTAGCCGCCGGAACCGCGCCGCGCGAGCGCTCGTTGGGGGAAGGGACCACGCGTACGGGTAACGCGTGGTCTCTGCAAGAAGTGTCCTTCGCGCTAGGGCACCGCGTGCCCTGGATCGAGCAGGTGGTCGAGCGTTCGCGTTCCGTCCGTGAGATCGACGCCCGTGTTCAACCAACTGGGGAAAATGCCGCTCAGCGTTGCCGGGCGGTCCAGGGGTTGGCGACGTGGGTCGAGCCAACGTTCGAGCGTCCCCGCCGCGAGCGCTCCGGGCAATAGCCCGGGGATTTTGGCTTGAGCGTGGTGGCAACTCTGGCAGAAACGCACGTCCGCAAAGCTCGGACGTGGTGCGTCCGCGGTGATGGGACGACTGGCGACGTCGAAGCGCTGCGCGCGGAGGCAACGAGCGGAGAGCGACGCGTCGGCGCGCGGATTCTTGTGGACGCGATCGACGCAGAGGCCTCGATCGTACTGGTGCGCAAAGTCGTTCGGCGTCGACGTTGCCTCGATCTTCATTTGCTCGCAAAGCGTGGTCGGTGATCCGGGGTACGCAGACGCTCGCGCTCGCAGCTCTGCCAATCGAGGATGGCTGGTTTCCCCCGGCTGCACGGAAACGTCCACCAGAGTGCCCAACGCCGTGTTGCAGATGAACTCCTCCGTCCAGGGGCTCATCACGTCCGCTTCGCCGAGCGCATAAATTCGGAGCTCGTCGAGCCAACCGCGGAAGGAGCCGCGCGCCTGGCCCGGAACGAACGCCGGTCCGGGATCACCGAGCGTCATCCACGTCCACTCGTTCGAGGCCGCAGCCATGACCCGAAAACCGTGCTGGTTCAAAAGGAGCGGCTCGAAGAAGGAGAGACCTCCAACCTGCGAGCCGTTCACGTAAAAGTCCAGTTCGCGAGCGAGGCCCTCCGTACGGATCTTGACGCCGAGGTGGAAGTACTTGCGCGTCTGCACGATGCTTCCAATCGGAAGACGCTGCGTCGTTTGCAGCACGCCGTCGTACGCAACCAAGCTGAACTCACGTTGCCCGGAGACGTCCGACTGCTCGATGCCGACCCAGGACTTGTCCGCGAAGAAGAAAACCGTCCGCGGGATACCGCGCGTCGACTCATCGTGACTCTCGAGCCAAACGCCCAGGTACCAGCTCGTGCGCGACGGGGCGCTCTGGTAGCCCAAGTCGGCGAAGTCGTTCAGACCGTCGAAGTAGACGCCCTTGCCGAGCACGCCGCCGAGGGCCAGTGGCTCGACGCGCGCGCCGCCACGGAGCCGCAGCGAAGTCGGCGGCTTCACCGCGGCGCTCGAGTACGAGGTGCTCGAGGTCGCCGCGTTCTGAAGCAGAGGGTTTTCCTTGAAGCGAAAGTCCGCGACTCCGCCATAACGGACGTCGGCGTTCGGGTAGGTGGGCACGAAGCCATCCTTGGCGAACGTGGAGCCGATGTTCCCAGGCGTGCTCATCTTCGTGGGCGCGTTCATGTGCGCCACGACGAACGCGTCGTTGCGCAGGTACTCGTCGAACACGACCTCGCTGTTGCGCTGTGGAGTGGCCTGCGTGGTCCAAACTACGTCGAAGGGCTGCGTCGGGCGCATTCCGTCCAAGTAGTTGAACTGGTTCTCGAACGACGAGGTTCCCGTGTTGCCGCGCGGTGTGAACGTGTGGTCCGGCCCGGAGTAGAGGCGAACGTCGAACGTCTGAAGCTCGTGGCCGCTCAAGTCGCTCACGTTCTGCCCGCCATCGAGCACGACCGTCTTACCCTGCGTCCAAGCGCCCAGAACCACGTGTCTTCCGCCCGCGCCGCGGTCCGGGTTCATCATGATGCGGTCCGCTGCGGTGGCGGGTGGAAAGGCTCCGGGGAGCAACGGGGTGCCGTTTCGAGGCTGGGCGCGTCGCGCGTAGTAACCGTCACGCGGGCGGTTCGCCTCCGCGAAGAACAGGTTCTTGCCCGCTCGATCGATCCATGGGTACGCGCCCGTATTCAGGGCGCCGAAGGGGATCTCGTTGCCCATCGAATCGCGAAACGGACGAGAGACGCCGCTGCTGCGTTGCGTGCGACCAATGTCGTAGTTTTGGTAAATGTTGGGATCCGCCGGCATGAAGCTGATGGGCAAGAGCTTCGTCCAGCCATCCGCGCGGCAGGGTCCCTTGGTGTTGTACGAGTAGTAAATCCCGATGCCCGCGGCGTTCACGACGAGCAGCTTGCCGTCTGCGCTCGTGACGGGCTCGAACAAGGCATACCCCCCGCAGCTCGCGCCGCTGTTCGCGTGGCCGCAGCTCGTGCCGTCCCAAGACACGCCGTCGCCCATCACGGAGTTGCCGTTGCTGTCGATTTCGAAGGCGTTGACCTGACGCTGCCTATCGAAGAACTGGCACCACTTCGGACCCGCTGGGTCCCGCACGAGCGGCTCCGTGTCCATGTAACACTTGAACTCGGGATCCGTCTTGAAGAGGCTCTCCAGATCGACCGGACTACGCATCCGCCGATAGTCCGTGTTGTGTGGGTTGAAGGGACGGTACGCGGGCAGCCGCCAGCTGGTCGCCGTCTTCACCTCCCCTTCCGGCGAGCGAGGGTAAATCCAGAGGTTCGAGGCCGCGGCCGTCGTCGAGTGTTTGGGGTTGGGGACGAAGACCGTGACGTCCGTCGAGTACAGCTCCCAACGCGGATTGCGATAGGAGCCGTGGAGCAACGTGAGATCGTAGCAGTCGCCGACCAGATCGTTCTCTGGCGTCGCGTCGCCGGAGGTCTCGTGGTGCGCTCGGCAAGCGACGGGGTTTCGCCCAGCGCCGCTCAAGATGCCGGCGGCGGCATCCTGCGCGTTGTCGGAGACGGCGACGCCCGACGCGTCGCAAATAGTCGACTGGAGCGGGTCGGGGAAATCGTCCCAGCCGCTCACGTCGGAAAACAAGGACGACACTGGGTTGAAGAACAGAAAGGGATGAACGACGCCACGAAAGCCTGCGGGGGTCGCCGGCGTTGCGCTCTTCTGTCGAAAGTCGTGCGTCAGGTTCTCCGGACGAAACACCTGGAGGTTCAGCTGATCCGCGCAGCCCTTGCAGCCGCCGCTGATGAAGATGCGCCCGTCGTTGGTGCTTCTTTGAAAGGGCAAAACGACGGTGGAGCCCGCTGCTCCCGAGTCCTTGTACTCGGGATCGATCGTGACGATGTCGTCCGTGAGGTCTCGCGAAAGCTGCGATGTGGGGCGGGTGATCGTCGGAGTCGGCGGATTACAAGCGTTGTAACAGTTGTCGATCGTCGAATAGTCCGTATCCGAGCACGCAGGTGCGCCGACGTAGGCTACGTCGGTGAACTGGGTGGGCGTATCTCCGCAGCGCGGCGTGTACTCCACGACCAACTTGGGGCGCAGCGCGGCCACGGGACCGTCGCTCGAGTAAAAGCGCATGGAGCGGTACTCGTGCTCGGTCGCCAGCTGAATCATGACGCCGTGATTCAAGCCTGGCCGCGCCATGATGGTGATGAGCTTGGTGACGTCCAAGGTGACGGAAGTGCCGCTGCTCGGACCGAAGTGCACCTCGTCCACCGTGGTGGTGAGCGGCATGGTGTGCCAAGTGACGGAGGCTTCGCTCCAAGGAGACGTGACGCGCCGCAAAATGGCCGCGTTCTCCCCGCTCAGCCGGTTGGCGGGGTGCGCCGCCGGGTCCACGCTCAGGGTCAAGGTCGCGCTGTGGATGTCGGCGCCAGCGAGCGCGGACAAGTCGAACTCCAGGAGCCCCCGCTGCGCCCCAGCGGCGGAGTTCCACGTCCACGCCGTTCCGCCCAAGTAGCCATCCGCGCCGGACGGCGTCGTCGGCGTGAGCGAGTTGATGGTGGCGTCTTTTCCGCTTCCCCCCTGTTGCAGCGTGAGCACGCTTTGAGCGCGGCGCGCCGGCGCCACGTCCAATTGACCCTCGAAGGGCGCACTCGGCGGTGGCTCTTCGGTCGCCAGCGTGCACCCCGTCAGGCTCACGCAAAGTAACAGGAAACTTCGGAAAAATGGCTTCGGTGACGCGCACGACATGGCAAGAAACTCGCTTCACCCAAGCGAGCGCGTGCCGGCGTTCGGTCGGCGACGGCGCATGGGTGCGTGCGCCTTCTAACGATCCTCTCCCGTCCCGCGCTTCATCCATTTGGATGAGGACGCCAGAACGGCCCGCGGTTCGGCGCACCTAGCGCCGCCATACGAGAAAGTCCGCGCTGGAAGCTCACCGGCGACGCTTCGAACGCGCGCTTGGCCCCCGCCCCACGGGCGCGTCGCCCCCGCACACCTCGGGGTCGAGCAGACTGGTGGAGTGAGCCCGCCGAAAAGCGTCCTCTGCGAGGAGGAAGGCCAAGTAGCCCTGCGGTCAACGAAGGCCGCTGCTAGACTGACTCGTCGTGCAGTGGTCGGACCTCAGCCCGAAGACGCGCTCGGTCGTGCGGCTCGCGGCCGTCATCGTCTTGGTGCTCGCCGCGAGCGCGGTGTTCTTCGAGCTCGCCGACGACGTCCGCGAAGGCGACACGCACGGCTTCGACGAAGCCGTGCTTTTGTGGCTCTCCACGCACCGCAGCCCCGCGCTCACGAGCGCTTTCTTGTCCATCACCGCCCTCGGTTCTTGGCCGGTGCTCACGCTGCTCGCTACGGGCACCTGCGTCGCCACGTTTCTCCAAGGCCGGCGCCGCTTTCCGCTGACCTTGTTGGCGGCCGTGGTCGGCGCGCCGCTCCTCACGTGGGCTTTGAAGCAACTGTACGGGCGGGCTCGTCCCACCATCGTACCGCACCTGGAGACCGTCGCTGCGCCGTCGTTCCCGAGCGGGCACACCGTGTCCTCGGTGGCGTTCTTCGTCACGGTGGCGCTTCTCGTCGCCGCACACACCCAGGGGCGCGCGCTGCGTTCGTTCTTGGTGGGCTACGCGCTGATCATCGCCGCGCTCGTGGCGGTCTCCCGCATGTACCTGGGGGTACACTACCCGAGTGACGTCGCCGCAGGGGCCTTGCTCGGGATCGCGTGGTCCTTGCTGTGCGTGACGGGAGAGCGTCTGCTGCGCGATCGCGTGGCTTGAGTCGGCCAGCTCACTCGGCAGAAGGCGGACGAAAGGACGGTCGCTCTGTGGCCGCTCGTGGCCCTCGAGGGCTCGTCGGATCGTCGCTCAGCGCCCGGAGCGGCGGCGTATCCAGGTCGTCCAGCTGCCCCGCCCGCACGGCCCACACGAACGCGACGACGGCGATTCCCGAGGCGACGAGCGCCAGCGGCAACACGACGAAAAGAACGCTCATACGTTTTGCTTCCTCGCCCCGGATCCGAAGGTCCTCGAGCGGTAAGAGTTCGTCACGACCGTGAGCGAGCTCAACGGCATGAGCACGGCGGCGACCAGCGGATTGAGAACGCCGATCATCGCCAATCCGACGCCCACGGCGTTGTACACGAGCGACAGCGCAATGCCGCGTCGAATGACGCCCAGCGTGCGCGCGCATCCCTGCATCAGCTCGACCAGCGCGGTGAGGCCGGGGCGCGCGAGGAATACGCCCGCCGAGAGCAGGCTCGCCTCGGCGGCACCCCGCACGGCGACGCCGACGGACGCGCTCGCCAAGGCGCCCGCGTCGTTCACGCCGTCGCCCACCATGACCACGTTGCCTTCACCGCGGGCCACCTCCTCACGGACGAAGGCCAGCTTCTGCTCGGGCCCCACACCGCCCACGACTCGCTCGAAGAGGTCGTCGCGTCCCGACGCTGCGCGAAGCGAGTTCGCGGTGGCCTGGACGACGTGCGGCGCGTCGCCCGAGAGCACGCACAAACGGTGCCCCGCCTCGCGGAGCTCGGCGAGGCTCCGAGCGGCGTCGGGGCGCAGGCGATCTCCCAAGAACGCCAGCGCCCGCACCCGTCCACCGAGCGCCACGAAGACCGGCGTCATGGCGCTGCGCTGAGGCTCGCGCGCTGCGCGCGCGAGCTCTTCGGGCACCTCTGCGCCCAGCTCGAGCACGAAGCGCTCCGAGCCAACCAGGAGCCGCTCTCCGTCGCACAGGGCCGACATGCCGCCGCCCAGGTGGGTCGCGATTTCTGCGAGCACTGGGTGGCCTTCCACGGACTGGAACGCACGGCAGAGAGCGAGCGCCACGGGGTGTGTCGAGTCGGCCTCCACGCGCGCCACGGCCGCCTGGAGGTTCGGATCTCCGACGTAGTCCAAGAGCCGCAGCTCGCCCTCGGTGAGGGTGCCTGTCTTGTCCAACACGAGCAGGAGCGGGCGCCCCAGCTGTTCGACCACCTCGCCGCCCTTGATGAGAATTTTCTCGCGGGCCGCGCGTGCGATGGCGGCGCTCAGTGCCAACGGGGTCGCGAGCCCCACCGCGCAGGGGCAAGCCACGATGAGGAGCGAGAGCGTGTTTTCCACCGCTCGGTGCACGTCGATCTGCGCCCACACGACGAACGTGACGAGCGCGAGCGCGAGCACGACCTTGGTGAAGATACCGCCCAGTCGATTCGCGGTGCCGAGCAGCGGGCTCTTGTCGGACAAGGCGCGTTCGACCTCGCGCACCAGGGCGCCGATGCGCGATTCGGCCCCGACACGCACGGCGCGCACGCGCAAGGCGCTGGAAAGATTCAGCGCGCCCGCCGCGACCTCCGCACCGACGGTCACCTCTACGGGGCGCGATTCTCCGCTCAGGAGCGAACAGTCGAGGAACGAGCACCCCGATTCGACGACGCCATCCACGGGAATGAGCTCGCCGCCCAGCACCTCCACCAGCTGTCCCGGCTCGACGGTCGCCGTCGTTTGCGACGAGGTGTGGCCGCTTTCGTCGACGACGCGCGCGAACGCGGGCGTCACCGCGTGTACCAGCTCCGCGGCGTCGCTGGCGCCCATGCGCTGGCGCGTTTGCACGTAACGACCCACTAGAAGCAAGAACACCAGCGTCGTGATGGAGTCGAAGTACAGCGTGGGGTGGCCCAAGAGCGCGTTCCACGTGCCCCACGCGAAGGCCACGAAAATGCCGAGCGCGAGCGGCACGTCCATGTGAGGCGTCCGAGTGCGCACGGCGGCCCACGCGCCGCGAAAGATGACGCTGGATGCCCAGAGCGCAGGCAAGCTCACGACCAGGCTCGCCAGCTCGAAGAAGCGACGCTCGACGAGGCTCATCGTCGTTCGCTCGCCGAATGCGCCGCTGTAGAGCGCGAAGGCCAAGAGCATGCTGTTTCCCGCGCTGGCCCCGGCGACGCCCAAGCGAATCATGAGCGAGCGCAGCGAGCGCCGCCGCGTGAGCGCGGCGCTCGCGCCGCGCGCGGGAGCCGGCGAGTACCCGAGCCGATCCAGCGCGCGCGCCGCGATGCTCAGCTTCGTCACGCTCGGGTCCCAAATAACGCTCACGATGCCGCGCGAGAGGTCGAGGCGGGCCTCGTGCACGCCGTCGACGAGGCGCGGCAGCTTTTCGACGAGCCACACGCACGCCGCGCAGTGCACGCCGCCGAGCGACAGCTCGGTGGCGAGGCGTCCTTCGGCGAGCGGCTTGGAGTACAGGCCGTGAAAGGCGGCCGCGTCCATTTCCACGTAACGTTGATCCGTGACGCTCGCGGGACGACGAGCCACGTCCAGGCGCTCACGAAACGCATAGTAGTCGTCGAGCCCTGCGTCCCGAATCAACGCGCGTACGGTGCGGCAACCCGAGCAGCAGTACTGCTCCCGCGCGCCCATCTCCAAGAGCTCCGCCGGCACGGGCAAGCCGCAGTGGGCGCACGAGTGTGCTTCTGCCACCTCCACGGCGGCGCTCGCGTGCGGCCAGCTGGACGTCGTGGCGGTCATGTCCCCCTCAGTGACACGAGTGACCTGCCTCCGGGAGCGAGAGCGCCGAGTGTCCGGGAGCGTCGGCGCGCGCCGGGTGCTCCGTCGGCTCGAGGCGACGGCCAATGGTGAAGAGACCGAGCGCGACGAGCGCAACGCCAGACACCAAAGGCACTCGCCGTCGCAGCTGCGAGCTCAAGCGCGACAACACCGCATCCATGCCGAGCAGCGCGGGCACGGTGCCCAGCCAGAAGCTCGCCATGACGCTAG
>JAEYVE010000105.1 GCA_023432025.1 Pseudomonadota bacterium | reverse complement strand
GCTTGCACGACCCAGTCGACGTCGAGGCCGCGACAACGCCCGGCGTCACACATGCTGCCGAGCGCGCACTCGGTTTGCTCGACCCACTCACCGTTTTCCGAGCAGAGGCGCGGGATTCGACCCGTGCACGCGCCGTCGCCAGGGACGCACTCTCCGCAAGATCCCGCGCCGGAGCACACTCCCGCCGAGCAGCTCTCGCCGGCGGCGCGCTCCTCGACGTCACAGCTTCCTTCGGTGCAGACGGCGGCGAGACATTCTTCCTCGGGTTCAGGGCAATCATTGGGCTTTTTGCACTCGTCTTGCGTCCCGCCGCCGGAGCCGCCCGTGCCCTTGTCGGAGCCGCCCGTGCCTTTTCCAGAGCCGCCAGAGCCACCCAGGTTCTCTTCAGAAATGCCGCCAGCGCCACCGGGTGAGCCTCCCGCGCCCACCGCATCCATGCCGAAGTCTCGGTCTTTGCCGCACCCAAAGAGCGCAGCCAGCGCCACGAGCGCCAGCGTCCTCGGTCCCCCACGATAACGAAGTCCCATGATCGCCGGACGCTAAGGGCTGGTGTGGGGTGTGTCAAACACGCGAGCTTCGCCCGTGTGCTCCAGATTCACTTGCGTAGGAACGAGGGAGGGCGGCGCCTCTCCTGCTTCAGGCGAAGGTGACGCCGAACTCTTCGGTATGGGGTCTTACGATCCCCATACTTCAAAATCAGAGAGCACGTTGTGCTTGAGGACTTTCCTCACCTGCGTGAGTTACGGGCGAACGCGCGGTGGCACGCCGCACGCTGCGGCGAATTGCCACGGGCTCAGGCGCGTGGCGCCGAAGTTACGTGCCAAGTCGCAGAGCTGTCGGTCGGCGCTCACCACCACGACGGGACGCTGGTGTTGGAGCTCCTTTGCGATTTGCACGATGCGCTCGTCCGCGCTCGGCGCGTATTCGCAGGGAACGGGCGCTTCGTCAGTGTTCAAAAGTTGTCGCTCGGGGCGCGAAGCATCGAAGACGACACGCGCTTCCCCGCCCGTAAAACGAGCGGCGAGTTGGGCGACAGCAAGCTGATTTTCTACTGACCAAAAGCGCGCGCGCGCTCGCCCCGCGAGTACGACGGCGTGAAGGACGTTGTAGCCATCCACGAGGTAGAGAGGGGACGGTGGCGTGGTCACGACGAAAGGCTCCGGCGGCAACCGAGGGACGGGGGTGCCACGCTCCAGAAAATAGAGCGGCTTTGTTGTACACTGCGCGCCCCGCGGCCTCACGGCCGGGGCGTGCTGAGGGAGGACCATGCTCACCGAATCGACCGTTCTGCTCGTTTGGACGAGCCAGTCTCCGGATTGGTTGGTGGAGCAGCTGGATCAAGCCGACGTTTTCGTCGAGTCCTGCCCGCTTTCCGACTTCGAGCGAACCCTGACCGTGGTGGGTCCGGACTTGGTGCTGCACGTCGGACGGGAGGGAGCGGAGCAGGTGGTGGCGGCTCTCGAGAAGCTGCCGGCTTCTGGCCGGGTCCGAGTGGTGTTCGTCGCACCGCGCTCCGAGATGGAGGCCCTGCGCCGTCTCGATCGCACGATTGTGGTTTCGGTCTTGCCGGAAGAAATGGCCCCGACGCTGCTGGTCGAGCGTGTGGTGCAGCTGGCAAACAGAAACGCAGGCGCGGAGCTGGCGCTGTCGCCGCGACCCGTGGTGCCTCGCCCTGCCGCGCAGCCGCGGACGCTTCCCCACGCATCGCCTGCGCCGCGCGTTGGCGGCGGCGTCACGGGCGGAGTGGCGCCAGGTGACGGGCCAAAGCGCCTGCTCCTCGTCGAGGACGACATCACACGCGCGGACGCGGTGGGGGCCGCGCTGCGGGAACGCGGCTTCGCCGTTCACGTGGCCCCGCTGGATACGGGCAGTGTGCGGTGGGCGCTGGTGTCACGTTTTGCGCCCGAGGTGCTCATCGTGGACGGTGGAGATCGTCCGCCGCACGGGTGGCTCGAGCGTTTGCGGGAAGACGTGGAGCTCCGTTCGGTGCGCCTCGTCACGGTGCCTTATGGGCAAGTCTTCGAAGAGAGCACCGGTGCTCCGCGTCTTGCGCCTCTGCTCGATCGCCTCGCGCGCGTGAAGTTGCCATCGTCGTCCGGGTCTTTGGACGACGAAGACGAGGACGACGATCGCCCCACGCTCATCGTGGAGGAAAATCGCCCCACGCTCGTGGCCGACGACGCGAAGCGAGCCCAGCTCGAGGCTGCCGCGCGTTCCAGTGTGGAGCCTCCGCCTTCGCCGGAGGCGGATCTGGTGGCAGCGCTCGCCGCCGTGAATCCAGAGCTGGGTCAACCAGAGCTGGGTAAAAAGGTCGAGTCGCTCGACGCAATTGCGTCGCTTGCGCCCGACGCGCTCGAGAGTGAGGCGCCGCGCGAGGACTCCGAGCTGCCGACCATGCCGCTCGCGGTGCCGGCGCTCGATCTTTTTCTCTTGGAAGACAGCGCACGGCGTTCGTTCACGAACGAAGTCGCGCCCGTCGTGCCGCACGCCGCGCAAAACGACGCACAAGGTGCCCTCGAGCCCGCTCCGCCCGGCGCAAGAGGCTCGGCCGAAAGCCCCGCGAATGAAGAGTCGCGGAACGCCGAAACGCAGAATACGGACGAGTCCTTGGGGCTCGGCCTGGACGACGCGTCCTCCGAGCTCGCCTCGTCGGACATTGCTTCGACGCCGCTCGTGCCGCCCGAGCTGATGCCGTCCGACAGAGCGTCGTCGCCCGACGTCGCGCCGAGCGCATCGTTCTCAGACAGAACGTCGTCGCCCGACTTCGTGTCGGTTGCATCGCCGTCGGACGAGACATCATCGCCCGGTGTCGTGTCGGCTGCTCTGCCGTCGGACAGAGGGGCCACTCCCTATGTCGAGGCGGGCGCGTCGCTGTCAGACACGGCCTCCTCGCCGCATGTCGAGCCGCACGTCTCGCCGCCGGACGTCGAGGTCCCGTTCCGTGTCTCCACGACTTCGGTGGAGCTCGAGTCGGTCGGAGCGTCCACGACAGAAGCGGGGCCCGCCCTCACTCCGGAACCAGCACCAAAAAGCCGAGCGCTGCTCTGGCTGGGAGGAGCTCTCCTCGCGGCTGGAGCGCTGGCAGGAGGCCTGTGGGGTTTGCTCGAGTCCGATACGGTCGTTTCCGTCGAGAGCGCGCTACCGCAGCATGCGGATCAGGGCGAAGCATCGGGCGCGGAAGCTGCGGAGCCCGTCGGTGCGAAGGCGGTAGAGGAGGGCGCCGCAGCGTCAGCCGTGTCACCGGCGAGCTCGCCGTGGCGTACGCCGGAAAACCCCGCTGTGCCACGCTGCGAGCGCCCCCTCGGGGACTACGCCGCTCTCCCCGAGAGAAACGTGGAGCAGGCGAGTCGCTCTTGGGAAAAAGCGCGCAACGCGCTCTTGCTCGGCGACATGGAAAGGGCGCGCGACTTGATGTGTCGCGCCGTACTGATGCACTCGGAGAGCCTGGCGCTCGAAGGGCTCGCCGAGTTGTACCTTACGCTCGAAGCGCCGGAGCAAGCCAAGGTTTGGGTCGACGCCGCGCTCGAGCTCCGCCCCGATCGCCAAAAAACGCGTGAGCTCTTGGGCGACATCGAAAACCAACTGGGCCGCGTCGACGAGTCGCGCGCCGTTTGGGTGGCCGCGTTCTCATTGGGCTCCAAGGACCAAAAAACGCACGACTGGCTCGCCAAAAAGCTGGTCATTGAAGCAGAAGAGGCGCTTCGATCGGGCGGCATTCACCGCGCCGTGCTCCTCTTTCGTCGAGCTGCCACGCTCAGCGCCATCAACGCGGACGCGCCCGCAGGGCTGGCACGCGTCGCGTTTCGCTCCGAGCGTCTGGAGCACGCGGCCGGTTGGGCTGCGCTGGCGCTCGAACGAGTGCCGGGTCACGCCGACGCGCTCGTGGTGCAGGGCGACTTGGCGCTGGGGCGCGGAGACGAGAGCGCCGCACGCCAAAGGTATCTCCAGGCGCTCGAGAAGAATCCGTCACATCGACTGGCGCTGGAGCAGCTCGCGCGCTTGGACGGAGTGTTGCCTTCCAAGCGCGGCAAGAAGGCCACCGAGGAGCGGCGCTAGGCGTTTCAACGTTAGCCGTTCAAAACCTTCTCGAGGCGGAGCACCGGTGAGCCGCTGTCCCTCGAGGCGGCAAGATCCACCGCAAACTCGAGGGCCCAGCCCAAGTCTCCCTCGGGATCTTCGAGCACCTGGGTGAGACGAGGCTCGTCCGCGTCCAGATCCAAACGAACGTGGCGCGGGCTGCGTGCGGCGGGATCCGTGCGCAGCAGCTCGTACTCCGTGAAATACGGGGCGAAGGTATTTTCTAGCTCTTCTGGCGCCCAGCGGGAGGTGCCACCGGACAGCGCGTGCAGGTGCTCTGCTACGGCCGCGTAGTCGTGTCGAGCCACGGCTTGCACCACGCGCCACACCGCGTTTCGGAGCAGCACCGTGAAGGCGCGGCGGTCGCGCGTGATGTCGGTGGGGCCCTCGTCCTTTTCTTCCGAGGGCAGGGCGGCGTGCTCGGGGTCGTTCAAGCGCTCCCACTCCTCGAGCAAGCTCGCGTCCGCGGCGCGCAGCTCGGCCGCGAGCCAGTCGATGAGGTCCTGGAGCTCGGGGGTTTTGGCGTGTTCGGGGACCGTGCGCTCGAGCACGCGGTACACCTCGGAGAGGTAGCGGAGCAGCACGCCTTCGGCGCGCTCGAGGCCGTACTCCTTCACGTAGCCGTTGAACGAGAGCCCCAGCTCGAAAAAGTCCCGCGCGATCGACTTGGGCGCGATGTTTTGTCCCAGCACCCAAGGGTGCTGCTTGGCGAACAGGTCGAACGTGCCGTACAGAAACTCGCGCTCCGGCTGCGGATAAAAGACCTTTTCGAGCTCTTCCATGCGCTCGTCGTACTCAACGCCTTTTTGCTTCAGCTCGGCGAGCTTGCGCGCTTTTAGCGTGTCCACTTGGCGCTTCAGAATGGCGCCGGGGTTTTCGACGATGGACTCGATGACCGTGAGCGCCAAGAGCGCGTAGCTGCGGTCCTCGCGGTCGAGCGAGTCGATGACCTCGACGGCATACAAGCTGAGCGCTTGATGCAGAGAAAAGTCCTGCTGCAAATCGGCGTGAACGCGCACGCCGCCGGGGAAGCGCTCGACGATGTTGGCCTCGACCAGCGCGCGAAAGAGCGCCAAAGCCGTCTTTTTGTGGCGGAACTTCTGCTTGGACGTTTCGTGGCTGTCGTTGATGAGGCGTTTCATCGCGCGGCAGCCGTCCTCGTGCTCGCGGCACAGAACGTTCAAGAGCATGCCGTGTCCCACGCCAAAGCGTGAGACGAGCGCCTCGGGCTCCGAGGTGCGCAGCTTCTCGAGCGTCGCGGCGTCCCACGGCGCAAAGCCGCGCTCCGGCGGCTTTTTCATGTGCATTTTGCGCAGCTTTTTGGGGTCCCCAGCCGCCTTGCGCGTCATCTGCAGGTTTTCGATGACGTGCTCGGGCGCTTGCACCACGACGCTGCCGCGGTCGTCGAAGCCGCGGCGCCCAGCTCGCCCGGCGATTTGCTGGAAGTCGCGCACCGACAAGATTTTGGTCTTGTCGCCGTCGTACTTGCAGAGCTGCGTGAAGAGCACGGTGCGGAGCGGAATGTTGACGCCGACGCCCAGCGTGTCCGTGCCGCAGATGACCTTGAGCAGCCCTTGCTGGGCGAGCTTTTCCACCAAGAGCCGGTACTTCGGCAGCATACCGGCGTGGTGCACGCCAATGCCGTGCGGAATGAAGCGTGACAGCTCCTTGCCAAAGGGGCTATCGAAGCGGAAGCCCTTGAGCTCTTCGCGCAGCCGGAGCTTTTGCTCTCGCGTCAGAAAGTCCAAGCTGGTGAGCTTTTGCGCCTGCTCGATGGCCGCCGTCTGCGCGAAATGCACGATGTAAATGGGCGCGCGGCTTTCCTCCAGCAGCTTCTGGATGGTTTCGTGCAGCGGCGTTTCTACGTACGAAAAGTCGAGGGGCACGGGGCGCTCGCTCGACTTGACGAGCACGGTTTCCGCGCCAGTGAGCTGGGTGAGCGTCTTCTCGAAGAGCTTGGTGTCGCCCAGGGTTGCGCTCATCAAGAGAAAGCGCGCTTGGGGCAGACTGAGAAGCGGCGCCTGCCACGCCACTCCGCGATCACGGTCCGAGTAGTAGTGAAATTCGTCCATCACCACCCAGTCCACGTCCGCTTCGCTGCCCTCGCGGAGCGCGAGGTTGCTCAGGATCTCCGCCGTGCAGCAGATGACCGGCGCGTCGCGGTTCACGCTCGCGTCGCCGGTCATCATGCCAACGTTGTGCGCGCCGAAAATGCGACACAGCGCGAGAAACTTTTCGCTCACGAGCGCCTTGATGGGCGCCGTGTAAAAGGCGCGCCGTCCGCGAGCCAAGGAGGAAAAGCAGGCGGCGAGCGCCACGAGTGACTTTCCCGAGCCCGTCGGCGTGTTCAAGATGACGTTCTTGTCGCTCGTCACCTCCAAAATGGCCTCTTCTTGGGCCGGATACAGCTCCAGTCCAACGCTTTCGACGTAGGCGAGAAACTGGGACAATAGCCAGTCTGCCATCGTGGCGTCGGCCTCGGGAGGCAGCCGGAGATCGAGGGGTGCGGAGGGGCTCGGAGCAGACATGGGGCAACGCCCGCGCGCGTCTCGTGCACGGGGCGCGCAACGTACAGCGGACGCCTCGCTCGGCCAACCGCGTCAGCGTTGCCCGGCGCGACTCGCGCTTGGGTCCCCGCTCCCGGACGGGCCTTGGACGCTCCGGAAATCTGCGGCCCTGCGCGACGCGCGCTCCAGCGACAGCGCCGCGAGGGCGACGAGCACCGCGGTCAGCCAGTGCGAAACGACGAATGCGTGAATGGCCAACCACGTCGGGGTGACCGAGACGAGCAGCGAGGCGCCGCTTTCGTCCGCCACGGCGATTCGCGAGGGCTGTTCACCGGACCACCCGAATGCAATCGCGAAGAAGCGCGCCTCGTAGTCGAGGAGCCGGTAGGTGAAGAGCCGAATTAAGGCTGCGGCGAAGGCAACAGCTGAAAACGCTCCCAAGAGCAGGCGCCGCGAACGCCGAGCCAACGACCGCCGGTGAAAGAGCTCCCCGAGTGCTACGAGGAGCAGAGCGCCGCAGAGCCCGTCGGTCACGAGCCAGTTGAACGCGCTCGTCCAAGGCACGCCGTGCTCGTCGCCCACCTGAAACCAAACGGCGTGAGGAGGGGGCAAGGCGTCGACTTGGCGAAACGTCGACCACGATGGCACCCAAGTGAGCGCCAAACCTCCCACGTCCTCGGCAACGAAGAAAAACTCGTACGAGAACGAGCGCAGGAGCAGCAGCGCCGCAGCGCAACCCACCAAGCTGGCTCGTAGCCAGCGGTTCACGGTCCCGCCAAGCCCGTGCGAGCTCGAAGCCCGGGCAGCAGCTTGTACAGCTCTCCGCCTGGGCACTCGGTGGTGCCGGCCGCCCGCGGCAGATCCCGGTGGCCCACGAGCTTCTTGAGCGGAAAGTGACGCTTCAGCTCCTCGACGAGGCGCACCACAGCGTCCAGGGCAGCCGGCGTCGGGTCATCGTCGTCGAAGTCGAAGACGCCGTGTTCGAAGTCTCCCGCTACGAGAATGGCGAGCTTTTGCGCGTTCTGCCCGGAGTTCGCCGCCGACTTGAACGCCAAGTGACGTCCCTCGGCGATCGATCCGTCGAGCTGCACGACGTACTCGTAGGCGATGTCGTCGTAGCCCTTGGCCATCTGCTTCGTTTGCAGAGCCTTGACGACCTTTTCTCCGCTGTCGCCCGAGTGGTGAATCACGATGGTGTCGTAGTCCCAATCGGGCTCCAGAGTTTTGGTCGGCTTTGCCGCACCCCAGGCGGCTCTGCGTTGGATGCGGAGCGCAGCGGCGACCTTGTCCGCCACCTTGCGCTTGTCCGGGAGCTCGACGACGTGCGACTCACCTGTGCGCAAGGTTTGACCCGCGAGATGTTGATACGAAATGTGCGGGTCCGCGCGCTCGTCCAGGATGTCCGAGACCTCGACTTCTCCGGTGCCAACTTCGGCGCCCTCGAGCCGGATGATCCCCGCCTGGCTGGTCGTGAACTTCTTCAGCTCCGGACTTCCCGGAAGACGCAGCGTTACTTTCAGCGCTGGGATTGGCTCTGAAGGCGCGGCCTTGTCGAAGAATCCTACCTCGAACACGTCGAGCGGTGGGGGCGCAGTCAGCTGAAACGCTCCTCGCGCACCGCTCATCACCTTCTCGGTGCGTGGCGTCCGAGGCGGAATGAACACCTCGTCACCGGGGCGGATATTCCGCGGCTCTCCGCGCCTGGCGCGAAGCTCCCCGTTTTCCAACGCGTCCCACACGAAGCGCCAGTCCTGAAAGCCGAAGCGCTGCGCAATTTGGGAAATGGTTTCGCCAGCTTGTACGGTGTGGCGGGTGCTCATGGAGTGCTCATGGCGTCGTGGAGGTGGGAGTCTTGGCGTACCGCAACGGGACCGGGAACGCCGTTCACCTCGAGTTGGTCTCCGGTGCCGACACCCAGGTTCCGATCGTGGCAACGGAGCGCTCCATCCGTAGAGATGATGCAGGTGTTGTAGGCGTCGATATCGACCGTCTTGCCGAAGCGTTCGAGCTTCACGGGCTTCCCCCCGGGACCCGACCAGGTCCAAAGATCGTTCTGGGAGTCTACACCGAAGAACGCAGATGATTCACTTGCGAGCAGCTTGAGCCGAAGTGGTACCTCGTAGTGCCGCTGCTCAAGGTCCGCCTGCGACGCCTGACTCGTGAGAGCTTCTGATGCTCGCTGCCAGCAGTGTGTCACCCCTTTCGCGGAGGCGACACAGACGTCAGACGAGAGTCGGAAGTCCACGATATCGGATGTATGGAAGGGCAAGCGAGCTTGCACCGTGTTTCGCGGGTCCAATCGTTCGCCGCACAGCAGCTGCGAGCCTGGAGTAGTCAATCTCTTTTGCCCCTGGTGCAGTGGGCACGAACTTGCCAGCAATGAACACCTGCCCTTGCGCGGTGAGCAAGTAGTTGAACGGCCAAGCGCTAGCGACGCGCACGACGTGCGCCGGGTAGTTCATCTTCTCGTACTCGAGAGACTGGGAGAGATCCGAGCGCGGGCACCAGATATCTCCGGAGCGTGAGAGCGCACACGCCGTTCGGACAAAACGCTCGAAGAGCGGAGAGCCATCAGGCGCGACCTTGGGTAGGGCGGCTTCGCGCGGTGACGAATCGTTGGCGGCCCCAGGCTTGCTTCCGACCGGCCCCGGGGACGTTTGGCTGGAGACGGGAGACGGCGGACTGGCTTTACTGCAGGCGCAGCCCGTGAGTGAGGCCGCCAGTACCATGCCCGTTGCGAGGCGTTTCAACTCGGGCGTGACCATGTTCACGGGGCCGGCGACGGCGCTGCGCGTTCGGCCTTCGGCAGGGGCTTCGGTGGAGCGTTGGCGTCTTGTGATGAGGTGGGAGTCTTGGTGTACCGAACAGGTCCGGGAACGCCGTTGACCTCGAGTTGGTCTCCGGTGCCAACGCCGCGTGAGAGCGAGCGGCAGCGAAGCGTTCCATCGACGGAGATCACGCAAGTGTTGTAAGCGTCGAAGTCGACGACCTTGCCGAAGCGTTCGAGCTTGACAGGTGCTTTCCAAGGGCCGGACCAAGTCCAGAGGTTGTTCTGAACGTCCACGCCGAAGAAGGCGGTCGGCTTTCCTGCAATGAGTTTGAGTTGCAAAGGCATCTCGTGATAGCCGAGCTCGGCGCCTTTCTCCGTTGTCTTATTGGTGAGAATGGATTCGCCTTCGCGCCAGCAGTGAGTCGTCCCCTTGGACGAGGCGACACAGAGGCCTATGGAGAACCAAAGGGTTGCGATGTCTGCGGTGGGCACCGGCAAGTCGACTCTTGTGGTATTCAGCGGATCGGCGCGATTTTCACACATCAGTTGCTCCCCCTTCGCGTAGCAACGACCGCTGGTGCCCACGAACATCCTATCGAACCCACCGGGCTTCACTTGCTCGCGAGGCGTGAACGTGACACCAGTCGTAAGTACATCCTCGTTGCTGAGCGCTTCGACCCGCCAGGTATCGACCTCGCCGCTCTTGTGCAGGGCAAAGACGGCGCCGGAGAACGAACCAAGCTCTATCACGTCATTCAACCCCTGGACGGGCCTTGGTACGGAATAGTCAATCTCTTTTGCCCCTGGTGCCGTGGGAACGAACTTGCCAGCAATGAACACCTGCCCTTGCGCTGTGAGCAAGTAGTTGAACGGCCAGGCGCCAGCGACACGCACGACGTGCGCTGGGTAGTTCATTCTCTCGTACTCGAGAGACTGGGAGAGATCCGGGCGCGGGCACCAAACTTCTCCCGCGCGTGAGAGGGCACACGCCGTTCCGACGAAACGCTCGAAGAGCGGAGAGCCATCGGGGGCGACTTTGGGAAAGGCCGCGGGTTCGTGCCTTGCCGAGTCGTTGGCGGAGGCAGTCTTGCTTTCGACCGACCCCGGGGACGTCTGGCTGGAGGCGGGAGATGGCGGACTCGCCTTGCTGCAGGCGCAGCCCGTGAGTGAGATTGCGAGCATCAGCCAAATTGCGAGGTTCTTACCGAGGACCATGGCGCTCTGCTTTACGTTTTTTGGTTGTAGAGCAATTTCTGCTCGTTGGGGTCAGTCGTGGTTGCAGTCTGCACGGAGCCAAGGTCGAAATGCATGATGTCCCCGTTCTGCTGAGGACCGAAGTCGATAGCCCCCCAACGGGCACCTTCTTCTCGGATACCGACCGCGATTTCTTTGCGGATGCTGAGGAACCCATGACAGGGGTCACGCGATCCCTCCGGGAATTGGACGCCCAATCCGGCGAAGCCCGGTGATGCAGGCTTCAACGAGCCGTACACCATGGCGGTACGCAGAAGGTCATAGTCCTTCCGGATGCTATCGTAGAGCAATCGGGGCGGCGTCTTGTTCACGCCCTTCAAGAGGTGCCGATAGCGCTCCAGCTCGAAGAGGAATGAGCCAGGTTCCGAGGCTGGTTCGAAAGGACGACTGAAGCCGACCTCCGTGGGTCGCAGTCGATTCTTGCTTGTTTGAAGATATCCGAGAGCAAAGTACGCGCGGAGCGCGTAGTGAACGGCCGCGAAGCGATCGTAAGCGGGGCCGGCGGGCTCGGTGCGAGCAGCTTCGGACATCTGATTATCGGGTAGATCTTCTCCGTATAGTAGCGAGTAAGCATTTGCATAAACCTGCATTGCCCTCTCTCGCAGTTCAGCTAGCTTGGTGCTCGACACATCCTTGTGTTTTTCGCCACCAAGCTCAGCTCCCGTGCGCGTCACGACATACGGATTGAACGTTGCGTCGATGTCGATGGCTGCTCCTCGGCTGTGTTGCTTCGAGCGAAACTGCCATCCGGAAACCACGCGCACGCCGCACCAGGCTCTGAAGCCGCTTTCCGTTGGGGTGCCGCCGGTGCTCGACATTTCTGCGGCGTAGGAGCGGTAAATTCGGCGCTGCGCTCGAAAGAGCAGGTCACGTAGCTCGGCGCAGACGCCTGCTCCCTTGTGCTCTTCGACGATGGCGCCTCGGCCGGAGTCAGCGCGGCCGACGTAGGTTTGGGACGTGAAGGTGGTGCCCAGAAACGTAAAGTTGAAGAGCTGGACCTTCTTGTAGGGGCCGGCCGTTTCTTGAAAGACGTGAACCGTGCCGCCGTCCGTGGTGCGCTCCCAATCGTTCAGGAACTGAGGATCCGTGATCTGGGGTGTAGCGGTTGCGTCTGCCATGACTACGCCTTGACTGCGCTCCAGGAGTTTTGGTGCAAACGCGGGAAGCTCACCAAGTACTCCTCTTGTGGAAGATCGAACACGATGGCGCGGCCGTTTCCGTCGAGGTTGCCTCGAGTCACGACTGTTCCGTCCGGGCTTCGGAGCTCGAACTCTTCGCTCGGCACGGCCGCGCCCGAGGGATCGACCAAGTCGAGCTCGATGGCGCTCGCGTAGCGAGCGTCGTCCTCGAACTCTTCGGGCTCGGGCTCGGGGCCGTCCGCCAAGCGAGGGTCGAGTTGTGGCTCTAGACCTTCGCCGTGGACGGCAGCCAAATGGTCGAAGACTCTTTGGTCGAAGAAGGGCTTCACGCCGCCCTCCTCCGCCAGGTCGTAGTCCAGCTGAAACTGCGCCCAGTTCTTGGAGAAGTCGTCATCCGTATAGCCCAGGTTGTCCAGCCGTGTCGACGCAACGGCGAGGGGCGCCGAGGACGGTGGAACGAGCGTGAGCACGCGTCGAAACAGGAAGGTGGGCGTCGTGCTCGCGTGAAGGAAGACGTCGATGCTCTCTCCTGGTCGGGGCGGGTAGAACGGGTGTTTCTCTTTCCAGCGAAGCACACAGGTTTCTGACTTCGGTAAGTCGGATTCCAAAAGTAGGCCGGTGTCGTCCGTCGTTCCTTGGCGTGTTTCGTTTGCGATGGTGAGCTCGTAGCGCTCGTTGGGCATGAGCATTTGGTGCTCGTCGTGCAAGTACAGCTTCAGGGTGAACGTATCGAGACCGAAGTTGTGTTTTGGGTGCGCGCGATGCCACCACTCCGGGTACTCCACGCTGCCTTTTTCCAGCTGAGTTCCTGGCGGCGCTGGCGGTTGAATGCCGAAATCCTTGTCGAAGAAGAAAACGTCGACGCGACGGTCGGTGGCGTCTCGTTGCCCATCCGCCGGCTTCGTGTCGAGCTGCTCGCCGGTCTCGTCCAGAGGGAAGTTTTCCCCCGCGCCGCGCGTCGTGATGGCAACGTCTTCCGGCAGCGGCGGGCCCGACAAAAGCATGTAGTCCGCGACCAGTTGGCCGCGCGTCTTCGGGCCGATGATTCCGTCTTCGGCGAGCTGCTCCCACTGGGGAGCTCTCTCCGAAGGTGGAAGCCGATTGTGCCACTCTTGGTACCACTTGGTGGCGTTCCCGCGGTCCAAGTCGTCACCCTCGGGGAAGCTGGGGCCTTGGGTTTGCAGCGCCCGAATCATGAGGCTGTCTTCGGTGGCGCCCCAACGCTGCGCTGGAGGAAACCGGGTGCCGTAGCGTTCGAACCACGCCGCGGCGTTCCCCTGGAGGTACTCCTTGAGGCTCTCCGCGCGCTGAAAGCTGAGCGGATCGTTGACGGCCGGATCTCCCGACGTGTCGGTGTGGCCGACGATGAGGAGCTCGGTGTGAGTGTTGCGTTGATGAAGGCGCTTGACGCCCTGGACGTCTCGGATGCCGCTGGGGAGCAAGAACGTTTTGTTCGTGTCGAAATAGCCACCCAAGAGGCGTGCTTGCTCGATGCGAGGCTGAATGCTCACCGTTTGGCGCGTTTCGCTCTCGAGTCTGACGGACGGCAGATCAGGGCTGAAGAGCAAGCGTTGCAGGAGGGGCTCGTCTGCCAACACGCCTTGCCGCGGCTTGGACCAGCGTTCTTGGAGCTTTTCGCGGAGCGCGCTCGTGCTGACCACGTGAACGGAGCCGAAGCTTGCGTCGAGCGCCATGAAGCGCGCGACGCCATCGCCGTTGGTCGTTAGCGTATTCTTGGTGCTGCCGCTCGAGAACGATAGCTCGACGCCGTCGAGCGGCTCGCCGACCTCGTCCACCAGCCGCACTTCGAACCACGAAGGCTCCGGGGGAGGCTCCTGAGGTCGTAGAGCCATCGTGGGGTGCGGCTTGGGTGCTTCTTGTCGCACCGCCACGCGAGGACGCTGCATCACTTCGACGTGGAGATGGCCGCTTTGGGCGGCTTGTTCGAATGTGCGCCGGACTTCCTGACACCATCGATCGCCGCTGAGCTCGAAGGGGCTGTAGACGAACGGGACCTGTGCGCCCGTGAGCTCGCGGTAGATGGACTCGAGGGCGCGACGGCGGGGCTCATCGAGCGAGTAGATCAGCGCGTCGATGAGGCGCTCCATTTCGAGCTCCTCCAACGCGCTGCGAGGCGACGGCGAGTGAAGCTCTCGCTGGAGCGACAGCTTCACCGGCTCCCCCACGAACGTCTCCAGATGCCAGACGCGGCCGAGCATGACCTGCGACATTAAGGGGTGCGGGGCATTCGGTCACGATCTGGAGCGGCATTTTCCATCACTGCGAAGCCGTTGAAGCCGCTATTTGAGGCCGGCGGAGCTGCTTGTGTGCGCGCCGAGGACCTTCGAGCGGACCTGCCGTCTAGCTCGTCGGGAGGTGGTTTTCCGCGTGCTGTCTTCGTGAGATGGTCGCGGTCGTCATCGATGGCCACCTCTCCTTCCGCTCGGCCCGAGCGCGTGCTCATTTTTGGCGCTACGTCGGCGATCGCCGCCGAGGTGGCGCGGCTCCACGCAGAGCGCGGCGACCGTTTGCATTTGGTCGGGCGCTCGCAGGACAAGTTGGACGCGTTGGTGTCTCGCTTGGGGGCCGCAAACGTGACGTCGCAGTCGGCCGATCTGGCGCGCACCGGGGAGAGCGAAGCGCTCGTTCGAGGGTGCATCGAAGTGCTCGGTGGGGTCGATCGCGTGCTCATCGCTCACGGAGATCTCGGCGATCAGTTGGAAAGCGAACGCTCGTTTGCCGAGGCGGAGCGGCTTTTTCTGGCCAACTTCACGAGCGTGGTGGCCCTGCTCGTTCCGCTCGCCAACTATTTCGAGCAGGAGCGGCGCGGGCGTATCGGCGTCATCACGTCCGTCGCCGGAGAGCGCGGGCGCCCGCGCAACTACACGTACGGTACGGCCAAGGGCGCCCTCAATCTGTACCTCCAGGGACTGCGGAGTCGCCTCTACCACTCGGGCGTGAAGGTTACGACGCTGAAGCTCGGTCCCGTGGACACCCCCATGACGGTGGATCACGAAAAGACGCGGCTCTTCGGTGAGCCCGTCGGGGTGGCGCGGAACATCGTGCGCGCCATGGATCGCGGGCGCCCGGAGGTCTTCATTCCGTGGTTTTGGAGTTACATCATGTTTTGCGTCAGAAACGCGCCGGAGTGGCTATTTCAGCGTCTTCCGTTTCTTTCGGGGCGCTGAAGAAGCGCGCTTGTCGCTCTGGCGGAGTGCGGGAGCACCGTGCGTTGCCGCGCGATGCCTCCCCCGCGAATCACGCGTTTCGACTTGCGCGGGTTTCGCGCCATCGGAATGGGCTACACTTGAAGCCGAATACTGGGAGCGCTCGGAAGCGAACGACCCAATGAAACCGCTCGAGTGAGGTCAGCCGTGAACAGCAAGCTCGTCCGTCACCTCGCCAACTACGCGGAGTACCACCGCGACAAACGAAATCTGGCGACGCACTTCGTTGGCATTCCGCTCATCGTGCTCGGCATTGCGGGGCTGCTCGCGCGACCGCGGGTGATCGCCTTGGGGCTGCCGTTTTCGCCGGTCGTGCTGGTCGCTTTGGGGGCGGTATTGTTTTACCTGAGCCTCGATTTGCGCTTTGCCGTGGTCATGGCGGTGCTGTTTGGTGGCGCGGTGGCGTTCGGCACGACGCTGGCGGGAAGCACCACGGGCGTTTGGCTCGTGGTGGCGCTGTCGCTCTTCATCGTGGGCTGGGCTTTTCAGCTCGTGGGGCACGTGATGGAGGGGCGCAAGCCGGCGTTCGTGGATGACATCCTGGGCCTTCTGGTGGGGCCGCTTTTTCTCGTGGTCGAGGTCGCGCTCAAGCTGGGGCTCCGACAAGAGCTGCGTCCCGCGATGTCGCCGAAGCGAGATTGAGGGCGCTCGAACGAGCGCGTCGGTCTTTCGGTTCGTTCAGCTTTGAGCGACGCTCTCGGCGTGAGGTCGGCGGGGAGACGGAGCGGCAGAGAAACGAAAGAGACGCGCGTTTCGAGGCGAGCAAAGCGAAGCGCGTGGGGCGCGCTTCTTCTTCTCCTCCTCGCTCTCAATGGAGCGTGCACCTCGCAGGCGAGCTCACGCGGTGCCGCGCCCGCCGCGCCATCGACCGAGACTGCGCGTGCAACGCCTGCGGTGATTCTGACGCGTGGGTGGAAGAAGGGGAGCCCTCGACCGAAAGGGATCGGTTTGGGTGGCCCGTCCGCTCCGCCGCTCGTCGTGTACTCGGACGGTTCCACGACGTTGCCCACCGCGCGGGGCATGACGCGCGTGAGCGATGCTGGTGCGGCTTGCTTCGTCACGCGTGGGGAACGCGTGGCGTGTTGGGGGCACCAAGATCCCGAGCGGAGAGATTGGTCGGGCGGGGTGCCGCGTGATCCGAATGTAGCGCTCGAGGGCGTGCGGGACATTGGCGTGGGGCCGCACGAAGCGTGCGCCGTGCTCCGGGACGGCGCCGTTCACTGTTGGGCGGAAGACTTCGTCGTAAGGCGTCGTGCTTTGCCGGGTCGTGCGATGGAGCTCCTCTATTCGCAGAAGGCCAACACGGCGTGTGCTTTGCTGGAGAGCGGCCAAGTAGCGGTGTGGCCGGGGCGCCCCGAGCCCGAAGACACGGGCGCAGTTTCGCAGAGCGAAAGCGAGCCGCGTTTGATGCTGGACGGCATCGAGCATTTGGTGGGCTGCGCCTACGACTTCGTCTGCGGCACGAACGCCCAGAAAAGGCTCACGTGCACGAACGCGCAGGCGGAGGGAGCCAACGTGACGCCCTTCCAGCGAGAGCTCTACGAGCTCGTTCGAGAGCAGCCGCCCGCGGACGGCTTTGCGATGGACGACGAGGGCATAGCGCTCTGCGTTTGGGACGCGAACGGCACCCGCTGCGGGAGCGGCCGAGCGGGTTTGTACGCGGTACCGAACCTCGGTGAGGTCACGGAGGTGGCTCTGGGCGAGGCGAGCCTGGGTGTTTACCACCACGGGCGTGCGGCGTGCGCGCGAGACGTGCACGACGTCGTGCGTTGTTGGGATTGGTCTCAGAGAACCACTCCCCAAGTGCAGAAGCGACCCGGTGCTACGCTCACCGGACCATCCGGTGCGCCGACGCCACCACCTACCGAGTGGTCCCCCGCCGATCGCGAGCGTCTCGCCATCGTCGGTGCAACGTGCGCTCCCGCCTACGCTCCGCACCTGAAGACGGACGGCACCATCGCGCTCGGCTGCGCCGAAAACGGCCCAGCTGACGCGCCGCCCAGCGTGGTCACGCACCTGGAAGGAGCAACGGCGCTGCGCGGCAACTTCCGCACCACCACGTCGGACGACGCCGTGGTGGTGCAGGCCGACGGAAAGCGGACCTGGGTCTTGCGCGAAAGCGGAGCCTGGAAGGCGGTCCGCGCGCACTACGCCGCAGAAACGCACTGCCTTGTCGCAGAAGGCGAGCAGCAGAAGGACCTGCTGGTCTGTGGCGCGAGCTTTCCGGACTTCGCCGGAGAGCGCGCTTCGTACTCCGTGATTGCCTTTGGTGAGAGCAGCTCCGAGCAGCTCGTCGGCATGTTTGCGTCGTCCGAGCCGTGGGAGCTCCTGTGCGCCGAGTACCAGCCGCCGCTCCCGTCGTACGTGTCTCGAGGGTTCACCACGCGTCCAACGGGCGGAGACGCGGCGGCCGATCTGCAAATTTTTGTGCGCCGCCTCGGTTGGACACCACAAGAGGCGCCGCGCGCGAAAAGGAGCGCCCACGTAGCGGCCGCCTGCGCCTGCAAGAGCGAGGCGTGCAAGCAAGCGCGGCCCCCCGTCCCGCAAAAGGACTTCACGCTCACCTTCGTTCGTGAGGGCGACAGCTTCATTCCCACGAAGGAAACTCGCGCCCTGCTCCAGGAAATTCGACAGCAGGACGAGTGCGGTCACGAGGATTGCGTGGAGCGTTGAGGGGGCGCTGCCGCGTCCGGCGCGCTCCGCGTGCGGCCTAAGTACTGAGCATTGTTACAGTTCTCATCTACTAATTGGACCTGAAATTAGTAGATGCTACCAACGTCGAGTCCATGAAAATGCCCCGACAGGCCCCGGAGCCGGCCGAGCTGCTGCGTCGGCTCGGCAAGAAGGAGCTGCTTGACGCTTTGCAGCAAGCAGCTCCGCTCGGACCCACGGTAGGGGACCGCTATGTGCACTGGGACAGGCTCCGTCGCATGCCGGTGCCGCCTGGGCTCTCCGCGGAGACGTGGTGGCTCGGGCTCAAGCTGTCGCGGCAGAGTCTTTCGCAACGGTTCCCGCTGGTGGACACGAGTGGGCACTCCTTCCACTTCGCCCTGGTACCCGCGATCCAGCGAGCGCTTCACCTCGTCGACAGCAAGAGCTCGGGACGCATCGAGGCGCTGCCCGAGGGGCTGAATCGCGAGACTGGGCAGCGCTACATCGTGCGTTCGTTGATGGAGGAAGCCATCAGCTCGAGCATTCTCGAGGGAGCTGCCACCACACGCAGCGAAGCCAAGAAGCTACTCGCGCAAGATCGCGCGCCCAAGAATCGCGCCGAGCGCATGGTGGTCAACAACTACCGCACCATGCAGCGCCTTAGCGCGCTGCGACACGAGCCGCTCAGCGTCGAGCTTTTGCTCGAACTGCATCGCACCATCACGGAAGGCACGCTGGACGATCCCGAGCATGAGGGACGTTTCGCGCAGCCCGGGGAGCGGCGCGTGGTGTCCGACATGGAGGGCAACGTCTGGCACGAGCCCCCCGCTCCAGAAGAGCTGCCTGCTCGGCTCGAGTCCTTCATCGAATTCGCCAATGCGCCGGACGAGGTGCCTTCAACCCAAGGCGGGCACGGAACGGTGACGTTTCTGCACCCGGTGCTGCGTGCCATTCTCCTGCATTTCTGGCTCGCCTACGACCATCCCTTCCTCGACGGAAACGGCCGCACGGCGCGCGCCGTTTTCTATTGGTCCATGCTGCGGCGTGGCTATTGGCTCTTCGAGTTCATCTCGATTTCGGAGCTCTTGCTCGAATCGCCGACTAGTTACTACTACGCCTTTCTGTACAGCGAGACGGACGCGGGGGATTGCACCTACTTCGTCGACCACCAGCTCCGCGTCATCGTGCGGGCCCTCGCCAACGTCGAACGCTTCATCGCGGAACGCCAAGCCGAGATTTCCGAGCTGCGCGGCGCCGTGCGTGGCCTCGGCCTGAACCACCGGCAGCAAGAAGCGTTGCGTTGGTTCATCCAACATCCAAGCGGTGAGCTGACCATCGCTCGCCATCGTTCTGCCCACAGCGTGACCTATCAGACAGCACGCACGGACCTGCTCGACCTCGAGGCGCGCGGGCTCTTGTACTCGGAGAAAGTCAGCAGAGCGCTCGTGTTCTACGCAGTGCCAAAGCTGGAAGCGAAGCTCCAGGAGGAGCGTGGCGCGCGACCCGCGCGCTAAGCGGAGGGGTCTAGGGCGGCCGCCGACGCGCCGGCACGGCGATAGCCCGTGGTGTCGTCTCGTTCACCTGTTCGGGAGTGGGCCGTGGGAGGTAGCGTCCTGTCATGCATCCGCGCATGCTCTGCGCCAGCCCCTTGGTCCGGTTTCGTAGGGCTGGCCTGCCGATCAGGCGAGTAGCGCTTGCTTGTTTGCTCGCTGGGAGCGTTGCCGCCATCGCGTGTGAGAGAGAAGTGCGTCTCGCGAGCAGCGAGAGGCACGGCTCTGGCGGAGCGGCGCACGGCACTGGCGGCGTGTACGTCCCCGACTTTTCGTATGGCGGCTTTGCCTGGGACATCGCGAGGTGCCGGGGCGGCGGGGATGTTCCTCCGAGTTCGGGAATGAGCTCGCACGTGGTCACGGGCGGTGCCGGACCGGTGGGGGCCGCTGGCGAAGCGGCGGAAGCAGTGGCGGCGTCTGCGGGTGTGACGGCAGGGCGTACGCCTCGGAGGCGGAAGCAGCGGACCTCGAGATCGGTGTCGACGAACACCGCTACTGCGACATTCCGGTCGAGTACTTCGGATGCGGAGACGAGCGTTGCATCGTGGGCAAGGAGGGATGCACTGCCCAGATCAATCACGGGAGTTGTTGTGAGCCAGGCGGTTGGGAGTGCGTTCCGTTCGTGCCCGAGTGCGCGAGCCAGGTGCCGGCGGGAGAGCCGCAGTGTGGCTGCTTCGGGTTCGCCGAGAACGGATGCACCGCTGTGGTGCCGGTGGGAGATTCTTTTGCTCTCTACCAGGTGATTCTCATCGGCCGGTGAGGACAACAGAAGAAGGCTTGGGGCCGGTTTCTTCATCCGACGCGTAGGCTGTCACGGTGACCGCGATAGTGGGGGTCGACGCCACTACGCGCGCCGAGCTCGAGCGCGTGCGCCACGTCGCGCTCCCAATTGCGATGCAGCTCGCACCACTTCTGGGAGTGCGCTCCGAGCGCGCCAATCTGGCGCACATGCGCGAGCGGCAGCACCTGAAACTTGCGCCCCTCGATCGTCACGTCGTGCAGAAGGCCATAGCTTTCGAAGTCCGAGAGCCTTCGAAAGCGAGCGTCGTAGTGCCGAAGAAAGTGCCGGATAGGTTGATCCCCGAGCAAAATGAGGCTGTCCGCATTCGAATCGTAGAGCTCGCGCAGCACCTCTTCGCGCCGCGCGGCGCCCGCAAGGTGGCGGGCGTGGCTGTCGAGCTGGGGTGGGAGCCCCCGGCGACGGCCCCCCACCTTGCCGCCGCGGCACTCCATCCGCTACCCTTGCCGCTTACTCGCGCCCACGAACCGCTCACACGATCATGCAGCCCGGCCAGTCGCCGAACTTCTATTTCCTTGCGTCGCACGATCTGCGGCTTGTCGAGGCGGCGGCTAGCGCGGAGCGTTCGGTGTCCGTGGGCGACGCTGTGGGGGCGCTGCAGCACTTGCGGCGCTTTGGGGAGTTCTTGGCGCGCCACGCGGCGGTCCACTTGCGCTTGCAGGATTCGCCGGACGTCGAGCAGGTCAACCGCATCAACGCTTTGAGGCGCACCAATATCGTCGACCAGCGCGTCATCGACATTTTCCACGCGCTGCGGCGGGTGGGGAACGAGGCGGTGCACGGCGGCGTGGGCTCGCAGCGGGACGCCTTCACGCAGCTCAGGTTGGCGCACGAGTTGGCGATTTGGTTCCAGCGCACCTTTGGGCAAAACGTAGCGTTTGCTCCGGGGCCGTTCGTTCCTCCCAAGAGCCTGGTTGCGGAGAGCGAAGAGCTTCGCAAAGAAGTGGCGGCTCTCACGGAGGAGGCCGAAGCGCGCGAGTCCGAGCGAGACGAAGCGCAGGAAGCCGCGGCCCGTGAAGCGCAAAGGCGCCTCGGTGCCGAAGAAGCTGCGCGAAAGGCCGCGGAGGAGCGCGACTTTTATGCGGCGTACGCCGCCGAGCAGGAAGCCCAGCGCCAGAACGACCGAGCGGCGCTCGCCGCGGCGCAGGCCAAGATCGCCGCGCTCGAAGCCGCTCAGGAAGAAGCCCTCGCCGCGCAGCAGGCCGCCGCCGAGCGCGCCCCGGCGCAGGTGACGGAAGAAGTCGTCGAACGCGCGCGGAAGGCCGCCAACGCTCTCCAGCTCGACGAAGCGCAAACCCGCAAGCTCATCGACGCACAGCTCCGTAACGCCGGTTGGGAAGTGGACACGGAAACGCTGCGCTACTCCCGCGGTGTGCGCCCTCAGAAGGGAAAGAACGTCGCCATCGCGGAGTGGCCCACGGCTTCGGGCCCCGCGGATTACGTTCTGTTCATTGGTCTCGAAGCCGTGGGCGTGATCGAGGCCAAGAAAAAGAGCCGCGACGTGGGCGCGGCGCTCGGACAATCCAAGCGCTACAGCGAAGGCATTCTCTTCGAAGGCGGCGCGCTGCCGGCGGGTGGACCGTGGGGCGCGTACAAGGTGCCGTTCTTGTTTTCCACGAACGGTCGGCCCTACCTGGAGCAGCTCAAAGCCAAGAGCGGTATTCACTTCCTCGATGCGCGGCGGCCGACGAACCTCTCGGATGCGCTGCCTGGCTGGCACTCTCCAGAGAACCTCAAGGAGCGTCTCAAACAAGACGTCGACGCAGCAAATCGGAAGCTCGCGGCGGAGCCCACGGACTACTTGGGGCTCCGCGACTACCAAGTGGCCGCCATTCGCAGCGTGGAGCAGGCCATTGCCGACGGAAAGCGCACGGCGCTCGTCGCCATGGCGACCGGTACCGGGAAGACGCGCACGGCCATCGGTCTCATCTACCGCCTGGTGAAGTCGGGGCGCTTCCGGCGCGTGCTCTTCTTGGTGGATCGCGAGGCGCTCGGAAAGCAAACCGAGGACGCCTTCAACGAAGCCGAGCTCGAGAACCTGCAGAGCTTTGCGCAGATTTTCGACCTGCAAGGCCTCAAGGCGCAGCGTCCGGAGCCCAGCACCAAGCTGCAAATCGCCACCGTGCAGGGCATGGTGCGCCGCGTTCTCGATCAAGCGGATCCGGCGGACGTGCCGCGCGTCGACGACTACGACTGCATCGTCATCGACGAGTGCCACCGCGGCTACGGCTTGGACCAAGAGCTGAGCGACACCGAGCTGAAGCTCGCGGACTACGGCATTCGCTCGCAAGAAGACTACATTTCGAAGTACCGACGCGTGCTCGAACACTTCGACGCCGTAAAAATCGGCCTCACCGCCACGCCCGCGGCGCACACCACGCAAATCTTCGGCACGCCCACGTTCCAGTACACGTATCGAGAAGCGGTCATCGACGGCTGCCTCGTGGATCACGAGCCGCCCATCAGCCTCGTCACGAAGCTGGCCGAGGAGGGTATTCATTGGGCCAAGGGCGAGCAGGTCAAGCTGTTCGTTCCAGAGCTCCAAGACGTGGACCTCGTGAACTTGCCGGACGAGGTGAACGTCGAAGTTGACGCCTTCAACAAAACCGTCGTCACGGAGAACTTCAATCGCGTCATCTGCCGAGAGCTGGCGCGCCACATCGACCCCGCCCAGCCGGGGAAAACACTCGTCTTTTGCGCCACGGATCTGCACGCGGACATCGTGGTGGAGCAACTTCAGCTCGCGTTCCAGGACCAGTACGGCTCCATCGAACAGGACGCCGTGCTCAAGATCACCGGCACGGCGGACAAGCCCCTCGAGCGAATTCGCCGCTACAAGAACGAGCGTTTGCCGAGCGTGGTCGTCACGGTGGATCTCCTCACCACGGGCGTCGACGTTCCCCCCATCGTGAACCTCGTGTTTCTTCGACGCGTGAAGAGCCGCATTCTGTACGAGCAAATGCTCGGGCGCGCCACGCGCCGCTGCGACGCCATCGAAAAGGACGCCTTCCGCATTTACGACGCCGTCGGCTTGTACGAAGCGCTCGAAGGCGTGAGCGGCATGAAGGCGGTCGTCACCCGCCCGAACATTTCGTTCACCACATTGGTCAACGAGCTGGAAACGGTGGACGACGCGGACGCCCAGCAGCTCGTGCTCGAGCAGCTCGTCGCCAAGCTCTTGCGCAAGCGTCAGCACATCAAGGGAGAAGCTCTGTCACGCTTCGAGGGCCTGGCGGATATGGGGCCCGCGGAGCTGGCTAAACAGCTGCGGCACGGCACTCCCAGCGAAGCGGCACAGTGGTTCCGCGACCACCAGTACGTTCTCCGGTTGCTCGAAGACGGCAACGGAACAAGGCCGCTGCTCATCTCGGACCATCACGACGAGCTCGTCAGCGTGTCTCGCGGCTACGGCAAAGGGCAAAAGCCCGCCGACTACCTCAGCGAGTTCGAGCGCTGGGTCAAAGCGAACATCAACGAGTTGCCGGCTCTCACGGTGGTGGCGCAGCGGCCCAAGGAGCTCACGCGCAAGCAGCTCAAGGAGCTCGCTCTCGAGCTGGAAGGCGCGGGCTACCGCGAGCTGGATCTTCAGAGCGCCTGGCGCGATCGCACGAACGAAAACATTGCCGCCGGCATATTGGGCTTCATTCGACAAGCCGCGCTGGGCGACCCTCTGGTGCCCTACGTGGAGCGGGTGGAGCGCGCCGTAAAAAAACTGAAAGCGTCACGCAGCTTCACGCCGCCGCAAGAGCAGTGGCTGGACAAGATCGCCAAGGCGCTCAAAGCAGATCACGTCATCGATCGCGCAGCGTTCGATCGCGGCGCGTGGGCCAGCCAAGGCGGCTTCACGCGCCTCAACAAAGCCTTCGACGGCAAGCTGGAGGACGTGCTCAGCGAGCTCGGCGACGGGATTTGGCAGAGCGCGGGGTAGCGCTGAGCGCACGAGCGGCGGCGGGTTTTCGTCCGACTTTCCTTAGAATCACACGCGTGTCATTCTAAGCAGCGTGAAGGCTCTTTCCTCTGGCTTCAGCGCTGCAGTTGCCTGCAAGGTCGTGGGCATCAGCTATCGACAGCTCGACTATTGGGACAAGACGGGGCTCCTGCGCCCCTCCGTTCAGGCGGCTGCGGGGAAAGGCTCACGTCGCGTGTACTCGTTCGAGGACCTCGTGGAGCTTCGCGTGGTTGCTCGCCTGGTGTCGGTAGGCGTGACGCTTTCCTCCGTGCGCAAGACGGCGCGCTACTTGCGCCAGAATTTCGCGGATGTCATTCGTCCTTTGGCGCGCCTCGCCTTGGTGGTGGACGGTAAACGCGTTTTGGTTCGCACTACGGACAAGCGCCACTTGCTGGACGCGTCGGGGGACGGTCAGTTCGTCATCTGCTTTGCGGTTGCGCCCATCGCGAAGGATCTACGCGCGAAGGTCACCGAACTGGGCGCTCCCCGCACCATCTCGGTCCGTGTAGCCGGCTCCGCCTACGAAGTACGCCTCACGCCGGACCTGGAGGTAGGGGGATATACAGTCGAAGTTCCATCGCTTCCGGGCGTCGTGACCGAGGCGAATACGGTCGGCGAAGCGCGTCGCCACGCCGCGGACGCCATCCGTGCATGGACCGAGGTGGCGCGCGGCTCCCGCAAGACCACCCGTTCAGCGGCGCGTTAGCTCATGGGGCGCATGGCGCAGATCCAAGCGTCGCGCATGTTGCGCGCGCTCCGGCGCCTCGGCTGGACCCTCGAGCGCCAGACGGGTAGCCACGCCGTGTTGGTCCGTCCTGGTAGCTTGCCCCTCACTGTGCCCGTCCATGGAGGCAGGACGCTCAAGGAAGGCACTGCCCGAGCCATTCTCAAGAACGCGGGTATCACCGAGGACGAGTTCTTCGGCGCGTATTGACGCCATTCACCCCACGCCGGCGGCACCGTCGCAGGCTGGGCAAAGAGCTAGTCGCCCGCTAGGGTTTTTGGCCCTCTGGCCCCGCCTCCCATGACGAACAACGACATCGTTCAGCGCCTTTGGAACCTGTGTCACGTCCTGCGGGACGACGGCATCACGTACCACCAGTACGTGACCGAGCTCACGTACCTGCTCTTTCTCAAAATGATGAAGGAGCGCGGCGAGGAGTACGAAAAGCAAATCCCGGAGGGCTACCGCTGGAGCGACTTGGAAAGCAAAGAGGGCACGGAGCAGCTCGCCTTTTACCGCAAGCTCTTGCTCGAGCTCGGCACGAACGCGCCCGGCCGCGTCGTGGACATTTACGCGAACGCGCAAACCAGCCTGCGCGAGCCGCGGAACCTCGCCAAGTTGGTCAAGGACATTGACGCGCTGGACTGGTACAGCGCCAAGGAAGAGGGCCTCGGCGACCTGTACGAGGGCCTTTTGCAAAAGAATGCCGGCGAGCTGAAGAGCGGCGCTGGCCAGTACTTCACGCCGCGCCCGCTCATCGACAGCATGGTGCGCTTGGTGCAGCCCCAGCCGGGCGAGGTGGTGCAAGATCCCGCCGCCGGCACTGCGGGCTTTTTGATCGCCGCGGACGCCTTCATCAAATCGAACACCGAGGGGCTCTTCGATTTGCCCTTGGACGCGCAGGAGTTCCAAAAGCACAAAGCCTTCATCGGCATGGAGCTGGTGCCGGACACGCGCCGCCTGGCGCTCATGAACCTGCTGCTGCACAGCATCGAGCACGGCATCTCTCTGGGGGACACGCTGAGCGACAAGGGCAAGCAGCTGCCCGCGGCGGATGTGATTCTTACCAACCCGCCCTTTGGCACCAAAAAGGGCGGCGGCGCGCCCAGCCGGGACGACTTCGTTTACCCCACCAGCAACAAGCAGCTCGGCTTTCTGCAGCACATTTACCGCTCACTGAAGGTGCCCGCGAAGGGCAAGCCCGGCGGGCGCGCGGCGGTGGTGCTGCCGGACAACGTGCTCTTCGAAGAAAACGCCGGCACGGACATTCGCCGGGACCTGATGAACAAGTGCAACCTGCACACCATTCTCAGGCTCCCGACCGGCATCTTCTACGCGCAAGGCGTCAAAACGAACGTGCTCTTCTTCTCCAAAGGCGAAAAGGACACTGCCAGCACGAAGGCCGTGTGGGTGTACGACATGCGCACCAACATGCCCGCCTTCGGCAAGCGCACGCCGCTGACGGACGCGCACTTCGCCGACTTCGAAAAAGCGTTCGGCAAGGACCCGCACGGCGGCGCCAAGCGCAAAGACGAAGGCGAAACGGGGCGCTTTCGGAAGTTCACGCGCGAGGAGATCGCAAAGCGCGGCGACAACCTGGACATCACTTGGCTCAAGGATGAGAGCAACGGCGCCGGCGAAGAGCTCGCCGAGCCGGAGGTGATCGCGGCGGAGATTTTGGAGAAGTTGCGAATTGCGACGGAGGAGATGGAGGGGCTCCGGGCGATGTTGGGAGGGGAGTAGGAAAGTGGCGTGCCTGTGGCGCGTTGCCCGCCTAGGCGAGCTGACTTACACTGAGCAGATGGCTGGCATTTTTGGCCCTGACACCGTGGATACCGCGGCGAAGCTCCTCGCCGGCGAGCACGCGGCGGATGACGAAGGGATCCAGGAAATCTTCCAGGTTCCGCACGCCACTGAAGTGCGCCTCATCGAGATCACGTCCTCGGTCCAGCCAGACGGCGAGGTCTTGCCTTTTCGCTTTACGGAGGCGCCGCCCGAGGTGCCAGTGAAGTCCGTCGTCGTTCTGATGAACCCGAAGGATTGGGCGCGACGTGCCGAGCTGCGCTGGCCTCCCGAGTTGGATCCAATCGCGCACGACGTGGAGCTCATCTTCGAGCGTCGCCGTTCGGCCTGAATGCGCCTGCTGAAATGGCGACCGAGACGGAGTGGGCGAGCGCCTACCTGAGGCAAGCCGAAATCGAGCTCGAGGCATCGCGCGCGGACGTTCACGAGAGCGTGCGCGCCATGCTGCTCCAAATGGTGTTCGAGAAAATCGCGAAGTCGGCATTGCTGCGCAGCGGACAATGGAGCATCGAGCTCGCGCAAACCACCCACCTCGGCGCATCCCACATGATGCATCTCCTGGGCAACCGGCGATTGCGTGAGAAGCTCAGCTTATCGCTCGGACAACTTCGCGCGCTTCAGCCTTTGGTCGACGAGCTCGAGGGGCTTCAGCCGAAGAACGCCCGTGATCGCGGCAGGCTCTCGGGTCCGTGGCTCGAGTATCCGTGGGAAACGACGCGGGGAGTCGTCGCTCCCTGTGAGGCTCTTCCCAACCTGTCACGCTACGGCGCGCGCGGAGCCGCCACGGTGGGCCTTCTGGTGCGCTTCGCCCGCGAGCTGATCGAGAAGCACGACTCCATCTTCTCTTGAGTAGGACGCAATGAACGGTTTCAGGATGAAGGGTGCGGGGCGCGAGAGCGTGTGCGGCGAGCTGCCGGTAGGGTGGACGACCGCCCACCTTGAAGCTCTGGTCGAAACTACCGCACCGATTATCTACGGAATTCTTCAGCCAGGGCCGGAGCAAGAAAGCGGCGTTCCCTACGTTCGCCCAACGGAGATTGTCCGGAACAAGATTCAACTAGATCAGTTGCGGAGAACTACCGTTGAGATTGCCCGCAAGTACAAACGAGCCTCGTTGAGGGGAGACGATGTTCTCCTTTCGATCGTAGGTACAGTGGGAAAGGTCGCTGTTGTTCCTGCGGAACTGGACGGTGCAAACATCACGCAGTCATCGGCACGGATCAGAGCAAAGAAGAATCTGCTTGATCCGCGATTTCTGGCATGGCTGCTCCGCTCGCCAGTACTCCGCGCACAGTATGACAGCGCCCTCCTCGGGACCGGGGTGCCCCGACTCAACATCGCGCATGTCCGGGCGCTGGATTGCCCACTTCCGCCCCTCAACGAACAACGCCGCATCGTCGCCAAGCTCGACGCGCTGAACGAAAAGAGCACCCGAGCCAAGGAAGCGCTCGAAGCCGTCCCGCCCCTGCTCGAAAAGCTCCGTCAGTCCATCCTCGCCGCAGCGTTCCGTGGCGACCTCACCAAGGAGTGGCGCGCCCAAAACCCAAACGTCGAACCCGCTTCCAAGCTCCTCGAGCGCATCCGCGCCGAACGCCGTCGCCGCTGGGAAGAAGCAGAGCTCGAAAAGCTCCAAGCCAAAGGCAAGCTCCCCAAGGACGACAGCTGGAAAAAGAAGTACCAAGAGCCCGCCCCCGTCGACACCGAAGGTTTGCCAGAGCTGCCGGAGGGGTGGTGTTGGGCGGCGATGGAGGAACTCCTCACCGAGGACGGGCTTGGGTACGGGGTGTTGAAACCTGGTGAACGGACTCCGGGCGGAGTTCCGATGATACGGGTGATGGACCTCAAGGCAGACTCGATCGATACGTCCGAGCTCTACGAAATAGCACCTTCTTTGGCGGATGAGTTCTCGCGGACTCGATTGGTGGAGGGTGACGTTCTGCTTGCTGTGATGGCCACAATTGGACGTTGCGCTGTGGTTCCAGCAACACTTGCGGGTGCGAACGTTAACCGTGCGTTGGCGGTGCTTCGCCTAGCCGGAGTGCTGCTTCCAGATGTGCTTCTCTGGATGATGAGATCCCCCCACTTCATCAGCGCGTTTCTTGCGCATAAGGTCGGTAGCGCCCAACAACGGATCAACCTCGGAGACTTGCGACGATTCCCGGTTCCGGTGCCTGCAGTTGCCGAGCAGGGCGCATTGCTCGCATACGTCGAGCGTGCAATGCGCGACCTGTCACGACTCAGCGAAGGCATTCGCCAAGATGCTCTGTTGCTGAACGAACTAGATGAAGCCGTGCTGAGGAACGCCTTCCGCGGCGAGCTCGTCCCCCAAGACCCCGCAGACGAACCCGCCGCCACGCTCCTCGCCCGTCTCCGCGAACAAGCCGAAGCGGACGCCGCCGCCCCCTCGAAGTCGCGCGGCGCTCCCCAGTCCGGCGCGCGCACACGTGAGAAGCAGCGCAAAACGAAGGCCAGCTGAGCATGTCGATCCCCACCTTCGATCAGTTCATCGAGCCTGTTTTGCGCTTTCTGGCGCAGCATCCAGAAGGTGTTCGAGCGAGAGAGGCGGCAGAGGCCGCCGCAGACGCGCTCGACCTGACGCAGGAACAGCGTGAGTTGCGCGTGCCGAGCGCTGTTCAATACGTCTATCGGAATCGAGCGGGCTGGGCGCACGATCGCCTGAAGCGGCGTGGTCTCTCGGAGTCCCCGCAGCGTGGCCTCTGGAGGCTCACTCCTGCAGGACACGAGTTTGCGCGTACTCACGAAAAGCTCTCGGCGGACGAAGTTCAAGCACTTGCTACCGTCGAAAGGGAGCGTCGCTCGACCTCTACTCCGGAATCAGAAGGAGAGACCGCTTCTTTCGCCCCGGCTGGTCCCGCAGCTGTCGAAAGCCCCGATGACCGCCTCGAGGGCGCGCTTCAGGAGCTCACCGCCTCCGTAGCGGACGATCTGCTCGAAGCCATCCTCCAGAACACCCCCGAGTTCTTCGAAGCACTGGTGCTCGATCTCCTGCACGCGCTCGGCTACGGCACGAGCCGCAAAGATCTCGAGCGCGTCGGCAAGGCCGGAGACGGCGGTATCGACGGCATCATCTCTCTCGATCGCCTCGGCCTCGAAAAGGTCTACGTGCAAGCCAAGCGCTGGCAGGGCAGCGTCGGTCGTCCCGACGTACAAGCCTTCTACGGCGCCCTCGCCGGACAACGCGCAAAGAAGGGCGTCTTCATCACCACCTCGGCGTTCACCGCCCAGGCGATCGAGTTCGCCAAGTCGGTGGACGTCGTCTTGGTCGACGGCGCTCGGCTCACGTCGCTGATGATCGAGCACGGCGTCGGCGTCACGCACCGCATGGTGAAGGTGCCGAAGCTCGACAGCGACTATTTCGAGGAGTGAGGAGAGGTGCCGGACGGACCCATCAGTGGCGGCTACGCAGGGACTCGCCGGGCTGGGATCTGCTTGGAGGCGTCGCTCGCCGTTGGGGGCCGAGATTCCTGAGAACGACAGGATGGCCTTCCCCTAGGCCCCCCTGATAGGGTGCGGCCGTGACATCTCTTGCTCACACGTGCGGTGACGACTTCCCCCTGGCGGCCAAAAAGCACGAGCAGGATGCGCGCACTTTGTTGGGTGCTGCTCGGTACGACGGCGCGGCGTATCTCGCGGGCTATACGGTTGAGTGCGCAGCCAAGGCGATCATCCTCCACGATCGCGCATTTGATGCCGCAACTAGGACGATCGATGCCGCCACGCTGCAGGCCTGGCACGAGACACTTCGGAAGAAGCCCTACGGGCACGCCCTGCTTCAGCTCGTGAGCGAGTATCTTGGTCCACAAGGGCAAGCCTACGCGCACTTCCTTCCCTCAACAGGTGATGAGATCGTCGCCGACTGGAAGGAGACACTGCGCTATCGCGAAGAGCATGTGAGCGACGTGAAGGCTCTAGCGTTCGTCACTTCTGCCACCAACGCGGCTGCAGCCATCATCCAGATGCAGCTCGACGGGGTCCTATGACGCAACGCTTGCACCTCGACGAAGCTCGCGTGGCAGCGCTCGCTCTCGTCGTCGAAATCGTCCGAGAAGACAACGCCGTGCGGTACGCCACTGCGATCGTGGACATCTATGGACGCATCTCGCTCGCGGTCTGGATTGGAGAGGAAGGCATCGACAGCACTCTCGCGAACCGGTTCGCTGACGCCTGTGGAGAGCACTGGACAGGGTCGGTTCACCTGTCGGTAGCGAGCCATCCCGAGCGAGACGAAGACCTACTGACGCGAACGGCATGGCTCGAAGGCACGCCGCTCGACGACGAGCGCGCCCGCGTCACCGATCGCTTCAGGCACCACACGGCTTGGCGCTCGAGCGCGGGGGCGCGGCCCTTGTGGTCCCTAGAAGAAGGTCCGCCCATCATTGCGTTTCATGGCTTCAAGGGCGGCGTTGGTCGCACGACGCTCCTCGCGAGCTATGCGCTCGCGTGCGCCAGGCGCGGGGAGAAGATCTCCGTCGTGGATGTCGACTTGGATGCGCCAGGCGTCGGCACCCTCCTGGCGGCGGACGACATCGGCACGACGAGCTCGTGGGGTACCGTGGACTACCTACTCGAAAGCTCCGCCCCGCATCCCATCGAGGACTACTTCCACGTCGTCGCGCGTGAGGCGCTGACCGGAAGCGGACAAATCGAGGTCACGCCTGCCGGGCAGCTCGACGACGGCTATCTGCCCAAGCTGGCGCGTGTGGACCTCGAAGTACGTGGGAGAGCCGAGGACCACCCGCTGGCGAAGCTGCTGTGGGCACTTCGCGAGCGCAGTCCCGCCAGGATCTTGCTCGATGGACGCGCAGGGCTCTCGCCTGCTGCGGGTTTGCTCTTGTCGGGGCTGGCTCATCTGCACGTCTTGATCGCTACGAGCAATGCGCAGAGTCTCGCGGGCCTGGAGCGCGTCGTGCGACACCTTGGCTACGATGCCGCGCGCCAGGGCCTACCGCAGCTCGAATGCGTTGTCGTGCAGGCGCTCGTTCCAGAGGTGGTCGAGGCGGCTCAGCTCGCGCGTGAGGCGTTCTCTCGTCGAGTCGAGCAAATTTTCCGCGACGGCTATTACGCAAAGAACTCGACCGAGGATGACTCGATCTGGTCGCTGGACGACATGGGCAGCGACTTCGCACCGCACGTACCGGTCCCTATCCACTACAACGCCGCGTTCGCGCACTACGCCTCCATCGAGGATATTGCTGACCGCTTGACGACCGACCCCGATCTTGTGGCCCTCCACGCTCGGTTCGATGAACGGGTCGGCAGAGTCGAGGAAGCGGACCTTGGCTAACCTCACCAACGAAAAGCGAGAGGAGCTCCTCCGCACGCTGCGGTTCGACTCGGGCTTGGCGGAGCAAACGAATCCTGCAAGCATTTTCCCGGTGCCAGAGCACATCCGTGCGCTCGAGCCAGAGGTAGCCCTCATCATTGGAGATCGCGGGGCCGGCAAGACGCAGTTGAAGCGAGCACTCGTCGAAAACGAGGTGCGTGAAGCGCTCCTCCGCTTCGCGCCCGGCGTCAAAGGTCCCGCGGGAAGGGCGACTTGGCTCGATGGATGGCCGCTCGGTACGGCAGGGCCAGACGGTGTGGGGTGGCGTAGCGTGGCCACCGGACCCGCTACTGATGGTCGCGATCTGTGGATGGCGCTTCTCGTTCGAGCGGCGGCCAACGGGGGTCTTCTGGACGCCGCCAGCCTTTCGCCGGTGATCGCTCCGCCGGGGGCAAATGCAGCGGAAATCCTTGCTGGCTACAGGCAGGTGGCGACGGAAGTCACGAGCTCGCTGGATGCCCTCGATGCACGCTTGGCGCGCGAGGAAAAGTGGGTCTTTGTTGCTTACGACGAGCTGGACGTGCTCGCGCCGCAAGACTGGGACGGCATGCGCTTCGCCCTTCGCGGCCTGGTCAGCTTCTGGGCCAGCTATGCGCGGCGATGGCGCCGGCTGCGGCCGAAGGTGTTTCTTCGCTCCGACTTTTACAAGCACCACAGGGACGTCGCCGGTGCAGATGTCGCCAAGCTGGGCGCCAATCGCGTCGAGCTCGTCTGGAGCGACAAGAGCCTCTATGGCGCGCTGATCAAACACATCATGAACAAGCGCGCTGCGGACGACGCGGACAAGTCGGCGACGCTCGTCACGCATCTGCAGAAGACGATCGAGTGCACCATCGATCCGGTCCTGGGTGCAATTCCGCGGCTCGGCAGCGCCAATGATGCCAAGCCGTTCGTCGAACGCCTCGTGGACCGATACATGGGAGCCAACAGCCAAAAGGGGCTCGCATTCCGATGGATTCTGGACCACCTGCGGGACGGCAATGATCGCGCTCTCCCGCGCTCGCTGATGCGGCTCATCGAGTTCGCGGCGCAGGAAGAGCTCGAGCGCGGCAAAGCCAAGGGAGCTCACCTTCTCCATCACACCTCCGTTCGCAGGGCTCTCGACAAGGTGTCTGAGGAGCATGTCAGCCAGGCCATGACGCACGAGCTTCGTTGGCTGCGTGGCCTCAAGGAACGTCTCCGTCCTGACAGAGAGGTTCCCTGGACGCGCCGCGAGCTGATCAAGCTGTTAGGCAAGAACTTTGCAGGCGAGTGGTCGGACGAAGGACATCGTCCGCCGGGCAACGACTCCGACGAGCTCCTCACGAGCCTGCTCGAACTCGGCGTGGTTCGCGCCCGTTCCAAGGACGACTTCGATGTGCCGGACCTCTACCTTCACGGGCTCGAGCTGCTACGTCGTGGTGGTGTCGCTCGTAAGTAGCGTCCAAGCTTCTGCAGCATTCTCCGCGTTCACCCGTGCAATCTGCTGCACGCGCTCGGCTACGGCACGAGCCGCAAAGACCTCGAGAAGGTCGGCAAGGCCGGTGACGGCGGCATCGACGGCATCATTTCGCGAGTTCGCCTGGGCCTCGAAAAGGTCTACGTGCAAGCCAAGCGCTGACGGAGTTCGAGGCCAAGCTTTCGGACGCGTGGCCTCGCTGCATGGATCGAGATCCCGCTGCCTTTCGAGTGGCGTCCGGCTTCTATCGCGCCGTGCAAGCGGCTGCCGACTCGGGCCGACCTTGCGCCGCTGGCGCGAGGAGTGGAAGGAGCGTCTCGCCAAGAACCCCAAGACGGACCTGCCGCTTCCGAGCGGGGTGCTCACGCCAGGCGGGTACGTCGTCATGCAGCCGAACATGTTCGGTGGTCAGGTGACGCGCGCCTACGACCGATGGCTGAAGGAAATTCCGCTGGAGTACGCGGAGCTGGTGCTCGCTCAGCCCAGACCTTTGGTGCGCTCGGTGGAGGAAGATCCGTATTGTCTGGCGGTCCTCGGACACTACAGAAGTCTGATGCCTCTCGCTCAAACGGCGAGGAAACCCATCTTCAAACTCACTACGGCCGACGGCGCCATCGGCGCACACGGCCAAAGCCGTGCGTGACATCGGCGAGGAGTTCCGGAGCCTGGCGCACAAGCTCGAGCAATGCATCGCAGGTTCGGTTGGGTAGGGAATCTCCGTCGGCGCTCGCTTGCTGCGAGCTGCTCCGGTAGCGCGCGCAATCGATCGCTACGAACGGGCCTGCCGCGCGCGGCGACTCGCGGAGTGCCTCCTGGGCCCGAGCTGGACGGGTCGTACCCTCATGCGAGCTCTTGGTTATTCCTTGAATAGAGCGCAGAGTGCGCCGATTGGAGGGTGCATTATGCGCTGGTTCGTGAGCAAAAACGGCAAGAGTGAGGGGCCCTTTACGAGCGAGCAGATTGTTGCTGCTGTTAAGGAAGGCAAGCTCAGCAAGAACGACATGGTGTGTGGCGAGGGGTTGGACGAATGGTCGTCCATTGGCACTATCCGCGAGCTGGCTGCGCCCGCTCCGGTCGTCAACGCGAGGCGCTCCGTTTCCTGGGGCGTCCTTTCGGGGAGCGTCGCTGGCGTGCTCTTTGCGGGGTTCGTCGGCTGGGCGCTCTGGGACCTGCGAGCACAAGCGATCCGCGGAACCGCGGAGCTCGTGCAGGCAAATGAACATGCTGCCGCCTTGCTCGCAGAAGCTCGCGTGTTGAACGCGCTTCCGAGATGGTCTGAGCCCAACAAGGTGATCAACAACTGCATAGCAACGCGCTCGGAAGTAAGTTGTACCTTCACCAATTCCGATAATGTTCCGGTTGCAACGTGCGTAAAGGGACAGCTAACGCCAAAGGAAGCAGCCGGCGTTACCTTGCGTTCGCTGTCGCTCTGCAGCGGAAGGCTCATGCCCGCGGAAACGCGAACGGTGTCGGCTCCGTGGCTGGGCGGCTTCGCAGACGACATCTGCTATCGTGAGAGCGGCTACGGAAAGAACCTCGACTGGTCGAAGTGCAACTTCGACACGAACGTGAGCGACATGGCAAGTGCGCTGGTCGCGCCGGGGCAAGAGCCGACCGTTGCAGCGGCGAAGCCGGCGTCGGGCGGGTGACGCGACGAGTAGCATCGCAGACTCCTGGGTGGCGTGAGCGGGCACGAGCTCATCGCCCTGGCCGTGGAGGCGGGAGAACTGCCTGCCAATGCAGCGCTACAGCTCGCCGAGACCATCGCGGCGGCAATCCACGTTTCATCACGAGTGACGTACTGGAGCGATTTCGGCAGCAGATTGCGGGCTGAAGGGACCAGTCGCCGGGAGTGTCGCGATACCGGTACTTTTCACATTCACCCGCCTCTCGCGCGCAGTGGCGGCACCCGCTCCGCGACCTCCGGCGAGCCTGTGCGTCTTGACGCTGCCGAAGCGCGCGAGGGGAGGCGGCTCGGCTGCATTGGCGGGGGGCCGCTCGCGAGGGTCGTGGGCGTGCCCACGCTTCGCCCGCCGTCTTGGTGGGGGCTCGGCTTCTCCGGAAACCAGGGAACGTGGGCTCGCACGGGTGTACCTGGGCTGGAGTGGGCCAGGCTGGGCTGGCATGGGCTGAGCGCCCGGACGAGTCAGGGACGCAGCGCATTCCATCGACATGGCTCGCGAGCCCGCCGACACGCGGAGCGACCGCCGAGTGAATGAGCGCTGAGCGCGTGCGTACGTGCTGGGCTGGCACATTGGGGGTCTTCGGGCGGCCAGGGCACGGACTATGGCAGTCAGCGACCGCAGTAGGGCGTCCGGTACGGAGCAAGCGACGCCTCGCGCCAAGAGCAGGGCTGCACGCCCCGCGACGTCGACGCACGAGCGGCACACGACGCCCCCTGCGCCACGCCCGAGCCTCCTCCGTCGCTCCGCCGCACCGTGCGACACAGCCCGTGAGCCGTTGAGCAGACCCGAAAGCCCCTCCGAGACAGAGGTGAACTTGTCCGGGACAGGGGAGAGCCCGTCCGGGACAGGGGGGAAGCCGTCAGGGACATACAGGCCGAACGAACGGCCTGATCAATTGGTGAAAACCAAGGAAAGAGGGAGGAAAGCGATGAGCGAAATCACGAAAGAAAGCGTCCAGGCGTTGCTCGACAAGTGGATGGTGGCTGCGCAGTCGGCCGAGGAGACGGTGCTCAACGTGTCGGTCCACGTGCTCTTGGGGGAGGCTTTGGATTTGGCGACGGGGTGGTCGAGCACTACTGGCAGCCGCAAAGCACGCAGGGTGGCCTGCTGCCGGGCCTCTCCAGCGTCGCGGGCGTGGGGCGCATTACGCCGCACGCGTCGCGCGAGCTCCGTGAGCTGCACGCCGCGGTGGCCGCGGCGCACTCGCGTTACCTGATCCTCGTGGAGGCTTCGAACGCCGCGCCGCTCGAGCGAGCGGACTTCGTGCTGAGTGAGGTGCGCGCGGCGCTCTCGTATGCGTTCGAGGGCGAAGAGAACGTCACGGCGCCGGGCGCAGCTCGATCGCTTGCGTGAGGCCTTCGCGGACTCCAGCGCGCAGGACTTGGTGGCGCTCGCGCTCGAGGGATACGCCGAGCTCGGCGACCGCCACGTCAAGGAGCTCGCCGCTCTCGGCTTCGACAGCGCGCTGCTCACGGAGGCTCGCACCCTGGCCGCCGCGTTGCGCGCTCGCCGCGCCGAGCGCCTCACGACCTCCGCGCAGAGCTCGCAGCGCGAGGCGTTGTCGCTCAGAAGCCGCCTGGCATCGCTACTCATCGAGCGCATGCGGGCGGCGCGCAGCGCCGCGCGCTACGTGTTCCGTCATCACCCCGAAATCGCCCGCAAAGCCACCAGCGGCTACGAGCGCAAACGTCGCGCACGCCAACGCAGCGCCGCTGAAGCGAGTGCCGTGGAATCGCGCGTCGCTGAATCACTCGCTCCCGCCGCGAGCGGCGTGTGCGGTCTCCCTGCCAAGACGGGCGCCACAGGCTGAGCGAACGCGCTTCGCTCTTTTGGGGGGACACCGCAGTGCGGCATTGGGCTCACCGAGTCCGAATGAGTCCGCACTGCGGTGCGCCTGCGCTCCAGACTTTGCGCACTTCGAGGCCCTCAATCCCTTGGGTGGACCGAGCGCAGAACTTGGTCGGCAACTGCTCGTGCTCCAGCCACGTCGAGAGAGTGGCTTGCATAGTTTGCCCGAGCGAGGTCGGTGGGCAGGAGGTGGTCGTGCTTCTCGTGAGCCAGATTCTGGACCGCTTCTGCCAGGTGTCGTCCTTCGAGAGTCGCGTTCGCGACGAGCTGCGCTAGCGCATCCGCAACGGTCCCTTCCGAAGCTCCCTCGACCATGAGGATCAGGCCTTGATCCTCCACGACGAGTTTCTGTCGCGTTAGCCAAACAAGCAAAGTGTTGGCGATACGTGTGCCACACCAAGGAAGTATGTAGACCGTGTTGCCGCGGGCGAAGAGCCGACGGCTCGCGAGTTGAAGATGCTCGTACGTCTGTCGCCCCTCGCTGAGAAGTTGCTGCGCGCCGCGGTTCAGGTAACTCGGGACCGTTTTCTCCTCGTAGAGGAGACGCATTCGCTGACGGATGCGATCGTGTACCTCGATCATTCCTCCCTCGAATGCTGGTGGTTGCCCCCCAGAAGCGGGCTCGAGCAATAGAGTTTTCGACTCGAGTTCGACTCGGACCACACGCCAGCGTCGTCCGGCGAAGATGAGCAGCATCCCCTCGAAGATTGGACTCAGGATGGGCAGGCTGCCCAGCTGGCGAGTTCCAGCAAAGAGCCTGTACACCTCCGGAGACTGAAAGGCCGCGTAGAAGTCGTAGTGGTCCACGAGGCGCTCCCCGCTGAGGGCGAGGACCAAGTCGCCATCCTCCGCCTGAGCGATGAGAGCGTTCGCCGCGAGGTTTCGGAGGAGCGATGCGAAGTCAGAGCGCGACAGGCTGCGGAACGGTCCCGTTTCACAGAGAAGAGCGAAAGCATCCTTGGGGCGAATGCCACCACGCTCCGCAATGCAGGAAAGAAGCTGCTGCACGAGCGTGGACAGGTGCATTCGGTGGGGATCGGGGGGCTCGTAGAAACCTTCCCGAAGGAAGAGTTCCACGGTCGCGACCGACTGCACCAGGCCAGGACGCAAGGCGTCTTGAAGGGGGCTATCCGGGGTCAGTTCTTCCTCCATCGCGTAGACCCTCAGAATCGCTGGCGCATCGCCTCGGCGGCCCGAGCGGCCCAGACGTTGTCTAACGGCTGCAACGCTTGGAGGGACACCGACCTGCGCGACGCTCTTCACGTCGCCGACGTCGAGTCCGAGCTCGAGTGTCGTCGTGGCAATGACCGTAGCCGGGCGGCTGCTCTCCTTGAGCATGTTCTCCGCGTCCTCGCGAAGCTCCTTGGAGAGACTCCCGTGATGGGGGAAGAACTCCACCGGGAGTCTTTCCCGCTCGCAGCGGCGCCTCAGAAGGTCGGAGAGCTCCTCCACGCGTGCGCGGCTGTTGGCGAACACCAGGTGGTGGTCGCCGCGGAGAGTCGTGAACAGGTGCTCGGCGACTTCCAAGGTTCCTCCGTGAATCACGTCCTCGGGGTTCACTTCCTTGCCGTTTCGGGTGGCTTGTTCTGCGGCTTTCGCGGAGAGGACCGGCGGGCGTTGAATGTACCCGCGTACTTGGATCCGGAGCTCGGAACCGCCGTCGTCGTCCGCGATCTGCACGACGGAATCGCCATTGCCTGGCCGGAGAAACGCCGCCGCAAGGCGCATGTCCCCGAGCGTCGCCGACAAACCGATGCGCGGCACTCGGCTACCCCTCGCGTGCTCCACGCGATGAAGGAGCGACTGAAGTTGCCGACCGCGCTCGCTACCGATGAAGGCATGTAGCTCGTCGATGACGACGTGGCGCAGGCCGAGCCAGAACGAGCGCATGAGAGCCCCGCGTCGCACGAAGAGAGCTTCGAGCGACTCTGGGGTGATGAGCAGGACGCCACCGAGCGATTCGAGAGCCTTCTTCTTGCGCCCCTGAGAAACGTCCCCGTGCCACGGATGTACGGGGACTTCAACGGAGTCGCACAGGTCGTCGAGACGCCCCTTTTGGTCATTGATGAGCGCCTTGAGAGGGCTCACGCACAAGCAGCCGATTCCAGCGCCTGCCTCGCCGGAACCCAGCACGGACGCTACCGGTAGGAATGCTGCTTCGGTTTTTCCACCGGCGGTCGGTGCAGAAAGGAGAACGTCCCGCCCTTCGAGGATGGGCGCGACCGCCCTCTCTTGGACAGGGTGCAGGTGCGGCCAGCCCTTTCTCCAGATCCAGCGCTGCACGTTCGGATGCAAACGTTGGAAGGCGTGCGAGGTCGCCTCAGATCCGGAATGAGGCGAGTTCATCGTCTTCGTCCGCTGGCTCGACTTCCTGGTCGAGGGCGACGCCGTCGTCCGCCGTGAGCTGTAGGCCAGGAAGCAGGTCCATCCAACGAACCTCGGGGTTTTGTGCCAGCACCTCCAAGAGGTCCACGAATGCCTTGATCGTATTTCTCGGGGTCCGAAAATACGCTTCGCCGACGCGCGTGTTGCAGTGCTCCAGGAAGCCCACGATGCCTTGCTCGGGAATCAACAGGACTCCGTCGTTTGCGCTCGCGTGAATGGTGCAGAGCTTGTTGAGCAGGACGAAGAGGTCTTCTGGCGAGAGGCAGTCGAGCGTGACAAGCGGGTTCGAATAGTCGACGAGACCACCCGTCGCGAAGCGATTCTGTGCGAGGCGTGATTGCAGCGCCTCGTAGCTATAGAGGCCGCGCCTGGTGTCGTACACGAGCTCCGGCGTAGCGCCGAAGAGAAAACCAAGACCGTCTGCCGACCCTTGAAGGCAGTCATTGAGAATGCGCAAGACTTGCTCGTAGTTCGACTTGCGAGCGACGCCGCTGCCGAGCTTGAACAGGTTGACCATCTCGTCGAGGCTGACGAGGAGCCCTCCGTAGCCGGACAGTCGCGTGAAGAGAGCGAGCAGCTTGAGTTGGTCGTAAACGTTGGTGTCATCGACGATGGTGCGGACACCGAGCGCAGCACGCGCATCCGTCTTCGTTGAGTACTCGCCGCGGAGCCAGCGGATGGCAGCTGCCTTGAGCTGGTCGTTTCCGGTGTCATGCGCACGCCAGTAAGCGCCGATGACTTCTGCGAAGTCATAACCGCCTACGAGCTCGGTGAGGCGCTGCAGTCGGTCCTGAATGAGGACCTGCGGAGCGGTGCCGTGTTGTCGCGCCTCCTGAAGGGTCTGCGTGACGAAGCGCTCTACAAGGCTCGACATTGCACCCCCTTCGGGACGGGCCCTGGTTGCCAGGTTGCGTGTCAGCTCCTGATACAGAGAGCGTGCCTGGCCGCTGGAGGCATGCAGACGCCGATCGGGTCCGAGATCCGCGGAAGCGACGACCAGCTTTTTCTCGAGAGCGATCGAGCGAATCAGGTTGAGAAAGAACGTCTTCCCAGAGCCGTAGGAGCCTACGACGAAGCGCACCGCCGAGCCGCCATCGGCGACCCGATCGATGTCCTTGATGAGTGCCTGGACTTCGGCGACTCGTCCCACCTGGATGTGCTGCTGTCCGATACGAGGCACGACGCCCGCGCGCACTGACTGCAAGATGGCATCACGAACTTTGGGGCGAATCTGTTGCTCAGCGCTCATTCCAATAGCTCCATGAGGTATTTCACGTTGACCTCCACGGGGTTGGACCATTCAACCGCGGGCTCACCGGACTGCTCGAACGCAAGCTCATTCACGGCCTCGATCGTTCCGTCGAGCAAGATGGCATGCTCATCCGCCAAGGCCTCCAGTTCCCCCATTTCCCATTCGGTTTGCCTCAAGAGGGCTCGCAGGAACCGGACCTGATCGGCGCCGATGCCGACCAAAGCATTCTGCGGAGAGTGAGGTGCCACGCTCGCCGCGCCTTCAGCTTGCCCTTCGTCGTCCACGAAGATGTCCGAAAGCAGCGCAGATACCTGTGCGGTCTCCTGGAGCTTGCGACGAACCACATCCATGTCGACCAGCGGGAGAGATACCGGCGGCTGCGGTTCTGAGGGAATGGCATACCCGCCCCGTTCACGCTTGGCGGGACGAACCACGACGGGGCCGGCGGGGACTGCCGAGCTTTGCGCTTGCGACCGATTCAGCGCCTCGAAGACTTGGTCGGGCTCCAAGCCCAAGAGCACGTGAAGCTTGCGGAGCACGTCCACCTCGGCTGGCTCGATACGCCCGTCGGCGTTTGCCACCGCCACGGCGAAGTCGGCAATCGTCCTTCGTACGGCGTCCGACAAGTGAGCGAGGCGCTTCTTGAGCCCGGCGACACTCGGGGGGCACAGTGCGAGCCAATGAGCGTGCGCTGTCAGTCTACGACGCTCACTACCCGTGAGGCCGAAGGCGTTTTCCACGTGAAGCTCGAGGGAACGCAGCTCCGCGGCGTCGACGGTTCCATCTGCAGCTGCAACGAGCGCGGCTAGACGCAAGACCAATGCGACGCTTGCGTACTCACTGGACGGGCTACTCACCTTCCCGCGTTCGTCTTGCCGGAATGCAGTGATTGTATCCGCGCGCGCGAGCGACGGCCCCCCGAATCGAGGATCGGGCTCGATGCCGTAACCCAATCGGTCGAGAAAATGCATCAGCTCGGTGCACTCACGTTTGGTCATCTTGTTGCCGTCGGCGATGGGCCAATGGTCGAACAAGAAGTTTGCCTGCGACGTAAATAGAGCGGCTCCGGCGAAGCGCTGCTCGAACTCGGCGCGAAGCGCGGCGATCTTTGGGTCTTTGCTGTCCGTGAGCTCGGCGGGAAGAAGAGCCACTGCTTGAAGGCCATGGGCCTCCGGCCTCTTGCCGACGTGACGAGAATACGCGTCGAGTTCGTCCATGCAGCCTTCCGCGATCTCCGCGATGACACGCAGGGGCTTGCTGAGACGGGTCACGGCGGGCAGCTCGCCAGTTGGCAGGGAGATTCGAAGCGAAGAGAGTCCGGGGCTCGCTGGCGTGTATGGAAGTTTTAGCCGAGACTTGTTGGGCGCGACGACCAACCCTTCGGGAAAGCGGTCCTGGTATCGTGCACGAAAGAGCTGAACGAACTGCTCCCAGCATCTACGTGCTGGTGTGCGCAGGCGCACCTCCTCCGAGACGAGATACCAAGCAAGTGCCCAATCTGGCGAGAGGGCTTGTCCATCGAGGACCGCTTGACCCAGAGACACCAGCACGCGCACATCGTGAGGCTCCATCTGGGGGCGCAGCGCGACGGACTCCCGGTAGAGGCGGGTATCGCTGTATGTCAGGTGGGCGTAGAGTACGAGCTGGTTCGCGTAGCGTCTGAACGATCCGCTGTCTCCGTAGATCTTCAGGAGCCGTTCGACCTCTGCGACGAGTGCAGGGACTTCGGCGCGGGCGATCGGATCTTTGGCGGCGTCGACCACGATGCGACGCTCGAGTCCGTAGAAGTAAACGAACACCAGACCAAGATTGATGTCGGGATCCTGGCGACCGGTCGCGAGCCAACTCAAGAGGGCCGCGCGAGCGGCCGGATCGAGCTGGTCGTATCGGGGCCAATAGGGAAGCTGCTCGTCGAGGCGAGTTCCGGGCTGTGCAGTCGTGAGAAGGGGATTGAGCAGCGCTGGCTCCTGAATCATGCCGTAGGCGGGCGCTGGCGCGGTCAGGTTCGTGCCGACGTAGAGCATTCCTCCCGGGATCATCCAGGGTCCGAACCTGTGCGACCGTCCGGGGGGAAGCCAGCATTCCGAGGCGAACTGTCCCTTCGGCTCGGCTCGGCCATGACTTTTCGGCGCTTGCGGAGGCTGTTGAGACCAGGCCGTTTGGAGATGCGCTTCGGGCGCGCGTTGAGGGGCGCTCGCCGGAGGTACGTAGGGTCTGGCCGTCGCCTGTGACGAAGCGACTGAACTTGTCGGAAGCGCTTGCCGAACGTACGGAGCTGGCGGCACGTACGTCGGGGCCTTCTTCCGCTTCTTCAACGCAACGTAGATGCCGACGCCGATGAGCAACAATAGGAACCACGTCATGGAGGTGCTCGGTCGTTGAGGGGCGCCTTTCCTCGAAGACGTCAGCAGAAGGTTAGGCTCTCGACCAACCTGCGCAGGCTAGTAGAGCGTTCTAGGGTCGATCAAGGTGAGTCCTTCATCTTGGTGCCCGAACGATTCATCCCTCGGCACTTAGCTCCTGCCTCCACCACTCCACACACTCGGTTCACCAACTTCATCTGCTCCGGCGCCTTGCACTCGGTCTCAAGGAGCCTCGGACTCGCGATGAGGATGGCGACCGCCTGCGTACGCGACGTAGCGATGTTCAAGCGGTTTAGGCTGAACAAGAAATCCACCGTACGCGGAGCATCCTCGGAAGCGGACGTACCCATCGAGTAGATGACGACCGGCGCCTCCTGGCCTTGGAAGCGAGCCGAAACGAGCGCCGCCGAATCGGTCGCCCCCCCGAGCGGAGCGTGCGGACCACTGCCAAGACGGGCGCCACCGGCTGAGCGAACGCACTTCGCTTCTTCTGCGGTGCGCCGCAAAAATACGCGCCCTTCGCCACCGAACGTCACCGCGACGCCCACTCTCTCTAGGCCGCTCTCGCCGCGCTCGAGCTCTGTAGGACCGTGAAAATCTCGTGCGCCGCGGTGTTGTTCTGGCGCTCCACCACGCCGCGGATCAGGAAAAGGTCCAAGAACGCCCAAACGAACAGGCCGCCCAGCGTGAACAGCTTCAAGACCCCCAAGCCGACCTGACCTGCGTACATGCGATCGACGCCCCAGAAGCCGAGGAAGAATGACAAAAGGAGTGCAGTCGTCGGATCCTTCTTGCGGGCGTTGTAGGCCATCAAGAATTCGGCGCGACGGTTCTCCGGGAGCTGTTGGGACAGCTGCAAGGTCATTAGCTCGGACATGCGATTCTCTCCTCCACGTGAAAGAGCGCAGCCTAGCCAATGAGCTGAGTATACGGCAAGGGAAACCTAACCGACCACTCCCGGTCCGCATTCGCCATGCAGTACGACGTCACGTGGACCGGACGCGGTCGTTTGTCGCTGAGCGAGGCTCAATATTCCCTGATATTCGGGCGGCGGGCCGGGAGCGTCGCTCGGGGATCCAATTCATGCGGGGGCGTGGGAGCCGGTCTCGGGAGCTTTTATGATGCCCTAGCGACCAAATTTGGTGCGCATTGAGCTGCGAATGCTCGAAGAGGAAGTGCATAGCATTCGCGCTCGGGATGTTGTGTCAGCGACATATGTGAGGGGTTGGTGACCAGGGGACGCCCGGCAGTAGTCGTCTGGTTGCTGCTTCCTCGCTCCATCCGTCCAGGTGTATGTTAAATCGCTCATTCGGCCATGAGCGACCAGAAGACTTGCTTCAAGCGCGTTGATTACGATTTGTCCGGGTTGCTTCACTACATCGACATCGGTGACATCGGCCTCCCGGACATTCAGCGGCCGTTCGTTTGGTCGAACACGAAGGTGCGGGACCTCTTCGACTCGATGTATCGCGGCTTTCCGGTGGGCTACTTTCTCTTCTGGGAGAATGCCGCGCCGGGCGCCAAGCAGATCGGCGTCAAGGCGAGACAACACGAGGCGCCGCAGCGGTTGATCGTGGATGGTCAGCAGCGCCTCACGTCCCTGTACGCGGTGTTTCGCGGCCAGAAGGTCTTGGACGAGGACTACTCCGAACGACTCATCGAAATTGCGTTTCGTCCTCGGGACGGCAAGTTCGACGTGGCGGACGCGGCGGTGCGCAAGGACCCGGAGTGGATCCCGAACATTTCCGAGCTCTGGGCTTCTGGGAAGTCCAGCTACCAAATGGTGAGGGGCTTTCTCCAATCGTTGAAGGCGAAGGTGGAGCTTTCGGACGAAGAGGAGGAGCGCATCAGTCACAACCTGGACCGCCTCTTCGACCTGCAGAAGTACCCGTTCACCGCCCTCGAAATCACGTCCACGGTCGATGAAGAGCAGGTGGCCGACATCTTCGTTCGCATCAACAGCGAGGGCGTCAAACTCAATCAATCCGACTTCATTTTGACGCTGCTCTCCGTCTTTTGGGACGAAGGACGGCACGCGCTGGAGAAGTTTTGCAGGGAGGCGCGGGTGCCGTCGGCACCGGGTGGAGCAGCTTCGTCCTTCAACTACTTCATCGAGCCGGATCCCGACCAACTCTTGCGCGTGGCCGTAGCTTTGGCTTTCGGTCGCGGTCGTTTGAAGAGCGTGTACCAGGTGCTCCGCGGAAAAGATCTCGAGACAGGCGAGTACTCGGCGGAGAGACGAGAGGCGCAGTTCGAGCTGTTGAAGGTCGCGCAAGCGAAGGTGCTGAACCTCACGCACTGGCACCAGTTTTTGAGCTCGCTGGTGGGCGCCGGCTTTCGCAGTCGCGAGATGGTCTCGTCGTACAACGCTCTGGTGTACGGCTACGCCTTTTACCTCATTGGCAGGGACAGATTTCACGTGCCCGAGCACCGGCTCCAAAAGGCGATCGGTCGTTGGTTCTTCTTCACGAGCCTGACCCAACGTTACACGACGTCGTCGCCCGAAAGCGTCATGGAGTCGGACTTGAATCGGTTGGGCGCGCTCGACGGCGCGGAAGCCTTTCTTGCGCAGCTCGACGAGCTGATGGCCCGCGAGCTGACGGGCGACTTTTGGACCGTGACGTTGCCCGGAAAGTTGGACAATTCTTCCGCCAGAAACCCAGCAGTCTTCGCCTACATCGCGGCTCAGAATCTGCTGGGCGCCCCGGTCTTGTTTTCGCACAAGAGAATCGGCGATCTCATCGATCCACTCACCAGGTCGCGGAGAAAGCCGCTCGAGCGCCACCACTTGTTCCCCCGCGCGTGGCTCGGGCGCGAGGGAGTGAGTGACATCAAGCAAGTCAACCAGGCCGCCAACTTCGCGCTGCTGGAGTGGCCGGAAAACGTCGCCATCAAGGACACCCCGCCGAGCCAGTACGTGCCGCAGATCCGCGAGCGCTTTTCAGCCGACGAGTGGAAGAGAATGCAGGAGCACCACGCGCTGCCCGAGGGGTGGGAAACCATGAGCTACCCCGCGTTCCTCGAAGTGCGGCGTGCGCTGATTGCGCAGGTGATTCGGTGGGGCTTCGAGAGGCTGAGGTAAGGCGTCGATGAGCGAGGGGCACCGCTACCGAAACCTTCGCCCGCCCAGCAGGCGCTGGACGGCGGAGAGATAGCACTCGAACGTCGGTGACGGCTCGGAGCCCGGAAAGGGCTCGGCGTGACTGTCTGGGTAACAGTTCGCGCCTCCTGCGCTGCACGAGCTTTCCCCCCACGCGAGATGGAGTGACCAGTGGGTGCCGTCGATCACGGACGAACGGTAGTCGTCGCGCCAACGCCACACGTTTAGCTCGTCGAGCGTTGCGCGTAGGGCGTCCCAGTCGAGGCTCGCGGCGTCGAGGCGCAGCTCCTGCCAGTTGGCGTAAGCGCCTGGCGAGTGGCGATACACCAACTCGTCGCCGTCGAGCTCCACGGAGAATGAGGGTCCCATGAAGCCACCAATGAAGGCGCGGAACACGGCTGGTCGCGCGACTTCCGAGGGGGGCAGAGGGTGGCCGTTCGATAGTTCCTGCGAGTGCTGTTCGGTCATCGTGACTGAGTAAGCGCGCCGCGGACGAGCGACTAGAGAGTAAGTCGTGAGGGTCGGACATTCTCTGTCTGCGTCGCGCTCGCGGTCTCTGTCGCCGCACGGCAAACTCGGGCGCATGCCGTGCATCACGATGTGGGACGAGTACCTCAAACGCGGCACGCCGGAGTACGAGGAGCGGCGCCAGGAGGTCGCGGCTCGGCTTCTCGCGCTTCGTCACGCCATTGACTACTACTATCGCGTCGCGGGCGCGGCGGTGCCGCTGGCGGACTGCGACTTGTCGCCGCTCGAGGTGGTGCCGGGCGAAGAGGAAATTCTGGAGCGCATCGCGCTGCACCTCGGGTGCGACGGCGTTCACTGCCTGGTCCTCTACGATGCAGCGTCGCTGCTCAGTCGCCGGGTGCCGGAGCAAGCGGGTTACATGCGTGTACTCTACGAGTGTGCGACAACGCTCCGCGTGGTGGCGTCAACCTCCGATCACAAGTCTTCGGAGCCGGCGTTCTTGCTCACGCCCGGGCACTGGTACGCCGCCGAGTTTTGGTCGGACGCCGCGCTCTCGAAGGTGACCGAGCGTCGTCCGATTTTCGTGCGTGGCGTCACTGCGCTCCGCACGGGGCGCGGCGAGATGGTGCTCGAGCTCTGTCGCAAAAAATGGAACGGAGCCTTCGTCGACGACACGCTCACCTTGCGAGTGCTCGACAGAGGTCGCCGTTTTCTGGTGGCCAAGCGCGTGGACCGGGGCGAGTCCCTCGTGGTCGTGCTCTCCGAGCTCACGTGGAGATGGCTCGGTAAGGCGCGCCGCATGTACCCCCGACGCCCGGGTGAGAAGGTGCAGGAGCGCTTGGGACGACCCTGAGGTGGCACTGCTCCGATGCGGTGGTGGCGGAGCTTCACCCCCGCCTCCTGGGCGGAGCGCGGGCGACTGGGGCCCGGAGTCGGGCGTTGCCGTGCGAGCCGCCCCCCCTGGCGTTCGTCATCGAAGAAGCGGCGCCGCTGAGGTCGACCAGCCCGGCTGTGTGAGCCCTGCCACCGTACCTTCGCCGATTCAGGTGCGTCAGAATTCGGCGCGATTTCCAGCTGTTGGCCGGGGCGGGGGGCCAAAGCGCCGTCGATTCTGCCTGCTCGCGGCCGATCCGAGTGTTATTGAGCGGCGGGCCTTGGCCCTGTAAGGTCCGCGCCCCCGACCCTGGGCGGCCCGAAGGACCGCGGCCCGAGAACGAAACGACAGGCAGTCATGACCGACCTCAGCAAGTACCGAAACATTGGCATTTTCGCCCACGTCGACGCCGGCAAGACCACGACGACGGAGCGCATCCTCAAGCTCACGGGCAAAATCCACAAGACGGGTGAGGTGCACGACGGCGCTGCCACGACGGACTTCATGGTGCAGGAGCAGGAGCGCGGCATCACGATCCAGTCCGCCGCCACGACTTGCTACTGGAAAGAGCACCGCTTCAACGTCATCGACACGCCCGGCCACGTCGACTTCACCATCGAGGTGTACCGCTCGCTCAAGGTGCTCGACGGCGGCATCGGCGTGTTCTGTGGCTCCGGCGGCGTGGAGCCGCAGTCGGAAACGAACTGGCGCTACGCGAACGAGTCGCGCGTGGCTCGCCTCATCTACGTGAACAAGCTCGACCGCTTGGGCGCGGACTTCTACCGCGTCGTCAATCAGGTCAAGAACGTGTTGGGCGCCAAGCCGCTCGTCATGGTGCTGCCGATCGGCGCCGAACACGAGTTCAAGGGCGTCGTCGATCTGCTCGAGCGCAAGGCGTACATCTGGGACGACACCGGCAGGCCGGAAAACTACGTCGTCGAGGACGTGCCGGCGGACATGAAGGAGCTGGTCGAAAAGTACCGCGCCGAGCTCATCGAGATCGCCGTCGAGCAAGACGACGCCGCGATGGAGAAGTACCTCGAGGGCGAAGAGCCCGACATCGACACGATCAAGAAGTGCATCCGCAAGGGCACCATCAGCCTGTCGTTCTTCCCCACGTTCTGTGGCTCCTCGTTCAAGAACAAGGGCGTGCAGAAGGTGCTCGACGGCGTGGTGGACTACCTGCCGAACCCGACGGAAGTGCCGCCGCAGCCCGAGGTCGATCTCGAGGGCAACGAAACCGGCAAGTTCGCCATCGTCGATCCGGACGGCCCGCTCCGCGCGCTCGCCTTCAAGATCATGGACGACCGCTTCGGCTCGCTCACCTTCACGCGCATCTACTCGGGGCGCCTGAACAAGGGTGACAACGTCGTCAACACCGCCACCGGCAAGACCGAGCGCATCGGCCGCATGGTGGAAATGCACGCCAACGACCGCACCATGATCGACAGCGCCCAGGCGGGTGACATCGTGGCGCTCGTCGGCCTCAAGAACGTGCGCACGGGTCACACCCTGGCGGACGAAAAGAACCCGGCCACGCTCGAGCCGATGGTGTTCCCGGATCCGGTCATTTCGGTGGCCATCTATCCGAAGGACAAGGCCAACAGCGAAAAGATGTCGACCACCCTCAGCAAGATGGTGGCGGAAGATCCGTCCTTCTACGTGGAAGTGGATCAGGAGTCCGGCGAGACCATCTTGAAGGGCATGGGCGAGCTCCACCTGGACATCAAGGTGGACATCCTGAAGCGCACCTACGGCGTCGAGGCGACCGTGGGCGAGCCGCAGGTGGCCTACCGCGAGTCCATCACGCGCGCGGTGAGCGACAGCTACACCCACAAGAAGCAGACGGGTGGTACCGGTCAGTACGCCAAGATCGACTACACCATCGAGCCTCTCGAGAAGGGCTCCGGCTTCGTGTTCGAGTCCACGGTCGTGGGCGGCACGGTCCCGAAGGAGTTCATCCCGGCCGTCGAAAAGGGCTTCAAGGTCATGATGGACAAGGGGCCGCTCATTGGCTTCCCCGTCGTGGACGTGAAGGTCACGCTGACGGACGGCGCCTTCCACGCGGTCGACTCGTCGCAGATCGCGTTCGAAGTGGCCGCCAAGGCCGCGTTCCGTCAGTCGATGCCGAAGGCGGGTCCCGAGCTGCTCGAGCCCATCATGAAGGTCGACGTGTTCGTGCCGGACGACAACGTCGGTGACGTCATCGGCGACCTGAATCGTCGTCGCGGCATGATCAGCGGCCAGGAGTCGGGCGCCACCAACGTGCGCATCAAGGCCGAGGTGCCGCTCTCCGAAATGTTCGGCTACATCGGCGACCTCCGCTCGTCGACGTCGGGTCGTGGTCAGTTCTCCATGGAGTTCAGCCACTACGCGCCTTGCCCGCGCCAGATCCTCGAGAAGGTCAAGGAGCAGGTAAAGGCCAAGGAAGAAGCCAAGAACAAGAAGTAATTCCGTTCGGTGGCTTCCCGCTGGGCCCTCGGTCGCGAGATCGAGGGCCCTTGCTCTTTTGTATCTCGAGGTGGGCGCTACGCGGGCCTTACGCCGCCGCTTCGGTCGCTTGGAAGCGGGCGCGCGTCGCGGCGACGCGGGCGCGCAGCGCCTCGAGGCGCGCCGTGAGCTCACGCCGATCCTCGACCGCAAAGTCCGGGCTGATCGCCTCTTCGAGCAGGCGCGCGTGGTAAAGCGCGTGCTCTTGGTGGGGCACGTGGTCCGTAGCCAGCGCAATTTCCGAAAGCGCGCGGACCATGCGCAGCGACACGGACATGTCACTGCGCCCGTACTGACGAACCTGGTTGAACGCCAAATCGAGCGCGCCGCGGAACGTACAAGCGCGGCGCACCATGAGCAGCTTCCCCGTCTTTTCGTCGCGCATTTCGAGCGGCAAAACGCGGCGGCGCGCCAGGTGACACAGAACGCGCGCCAAGTGGTCGATGCAGGTCGAAGCGGTGGTGGGGTCGTTGACGGCCGCAGACAGCGCCTTGAGCGCCACGTCCACGATTTGACGAATGCCGAACTGAAAGTCCTGCTGCAGGGTGCGCGCCTCGCCGACGTCGAAGCACTCCACGCACACGCGGTGCATGGCCCTCGTCACGCGCTCCGGCGGAGAAATGGACACCAGGGGGTTACCTTCGATGACGAACTCACCAATGCCGTGCTGCTGGTAAATGGTGACGCCGTGAGTGCGCGCGAGCGCGAGCAGGCGCGCGCGATCACAGAGCTGAACGTAACCGGAGCGCGTTGCTTCCACTTCGACGGCATTGGCCGGCGGAGGCGCCGTACCGCTCACGTCCTCGGGGTGCGAATCCGCGCGACCGACCGCGATGGGAAACTCGGCGTCGATGACCTCGATGGTTTCACGCGCAATGCGGTCCACGATGTGGTTCGCGTGAATGCCCTGCCCAATGTGGTGAATGAAGTAAATGAGCCAAGCCAGCGCCACCGCAGCCAAGAGCATCGCCAAAGACACGCTGGCGGCGGGCACGAACGGTTTCGGCCCGCCTTGCACCGTCCTGAGCACGATGAGCGCGTACACGAAGGTGCCCATGAACACGCCCAGCGTGTTCTGCGTTGGGCGGTCCCCCATGAAGCCCGTCAAAATGCGCGGTGAAAACTGAATGGACGCGAGCGACAGCGCCATGATCAGCACGGAGAAAACCACCGCCACCGTCGTCATCATGGAGCCGGCAATGGTCGCGACGATCAGCTGCGCCGCGGCCACGTCCTCGTGCGCCACCCACGCCGCGCGAGAAGCGAGCTCCGTAACCGCCGGAACGTCGCGCTCGAGGGCGACCATGGCCACCGCGGAGACACCATAAAAAAAACTGATCGCGGCTGGCCGCGCCAAGAGGCCTTTGCGCAGGTCGTAAATGACGCCGCGGAACATGAAGCGCAGGGCGCTCAGCATCGGTTCGAGTCTTTCCGGGGAGAAGCCAGCGCCAGGAGCGGCGTAGCCGTGGGGAGCAAAACCCGGAGGTTTTACCGCAAAGCTCCGCGCGGATGGACTCGGCTGCGTACGCCTCCGTGCGTCCGCTCCCGCGGGCCAGCGCCGTGCGGCTCGGGCTCCCTCCCGCGCGCGGGTGCACAATGGGGCATCCTCCGCGCTCGCTCGCGCTCACTTACGCTCGCGTGTCGTTGGGAGGACACACGGTGATTCGAAGCAAAAAAACGCTCTTGGTTTGGGGTGCGGCGCTGTCGGTGGGACTCGGTTGCACGGCGGTCGACGCGGAGTCCGGCTCCACGACACCTACCGAGACCGGCGGCGCGTCGAGCACGTCGGGGCCCGGCACCGGAGGCGCCGCCCCCGCCAACGACTCCTCGCTCTTCGAGTGGACGGAGTGCTTCGTCCCTGAGGAGTTTCGCGTCGAAAACTACCGAGACGACGAAGCGGAGGGCGACGGCGCCGACGGCGACAGCACCGAAGGCGACAGCACCAAAGGCGATGAGGAGGTCTCGCCGCCATCGCTCCAAGTGGGAGACGGCGATTTGAGCGTGCTCGTCGTCTTCGACAAGTCAGGGAGCATGGGCGACCACTGGGGCGATCGCAGCCGCTTTTGGGCGGCACATGACGCGCTCATGCGCGGCGTTCACCGCTACATCGACAACCTGACGCTCAGCGCCATCTTGTTTCCGCTCGAAACGAGCTGCGGCGCTCCGGGCCTCGACAACGAGCGGCAGATCCCGTGGGTGCAGGCGCACGACTTCGTCGAACGGTGGGATGCAAACCTGTGTCGGAACCAACCGAGCGGCAGCACTCCGCTCCTCCAGGCGCTAGAAGTCGCGGACCACGCCATCGACGAAGCGGAAGAGCTGGGGCTACTCGAAGACAGGTTTCGCGTGTTGGTGCTCACGGATGGGGACGCCAACTGTGGCGCGACCGCCGAAGCGCTCGTGGCGTTTCCTCAGCAATGGGCAAACCGCGGCGTCGAGACACACGTGATCGGTCTCCCCGGTTCGGAAGGCGCGGCGGACGTGCTGCGTCGCATGGCCGAAGCGGGAGGCGGCGCGTACACGCCCGTGCCGCGAACCGCGCCCGTGGTCGTCTACGGCAACGACGGTATGGGCGGCGCCACCCTCGTGCAGGACGAGACCGGGGGTCAGGACGTACTCACGGGTGCCATCGACGTCGTCGTGAAGTAGCCGCCCGGCAGAAGCGGCAAACGAGCTTTTGTTGACGGTCCCGCTCTACGGGGGGGGCCGTCATGGCGCGTTCTGCGCGATGGAATCATGCTTTTGGGTGAGGGATTCCATGCAGAGGCTTCTGGGCAAGGCGCTGGTCCGCGCCACGAAGTGGACGATTGATGGCGGGGTACCCAGCGCCCAAAAGCTGGTGCTCATCGCGGCTCCGCACACGTCGAACTGGGACTTCCTGCACGCCATGTCGACGCTCTACGCGCTCGGACTGCCGGTGCGTTGGATGGGCAAAAATTCACTGTTTCGCGGGCCGATGGGGCCTGTGCTGCGCGCGTTGGGGGGGATTGCCGTGGAACGCTCACACCACGGCAACATGGTGCAGACCATGATTGACGAGTTCGCGAAGCGCCCCGCGCTCGTGCTGCTCGTGCCCGCGGAAGGGACACGCTCCGCGGGAAAGCGCTGGCGGAGCGGCTTCTATCACATCGCTCGCGGCGCGGGCGTGCCTATCGGGCTCGGCTACTTGGACTATCCCACGAAGCGCGCCGGCATCGGCCCGCTCTTGTGGCCCACCGGCAACATCAAAGACGACATGGCGCACATCCGCGACTTCTATGCCGACAAGGTCGGCAAGTACCCCGAACAGTTCACGCCGCCGCGTCTGAGAGAAGAAGAAGAGCCCGTATCCCCGCGACCGCTGCGCATCGTGTAGCGCGCGGGCGCGGCTACCCCGCGTCTTGGGGCGCGCCTCGGCCATCCCGCGTCTTGGGGGGGCGTCGGCGGTGGGGCGCGCGGTCACGCGTCGGGGCGCGCCTGCGGGGAGCGCGCTGCCTGCGCTTGCCGTCACGCCACGACGCGCGCGGCGCGCGGCCGAAACGCGACCAAGACTCCGAGGCCGAGGCTCGAAACCAGCGCGCACAGGAGAAAGACGCCGCGGTGCCCCACTTGCTCGGTGAACGCGCCAAAGAGCAAGTAGCCTGCGGTCGCGCCGATGCGCGAGGCGCTGGAGTAGATGTTGGTCGCTGTACCGGCTTGGCCCGGCAAGAAGTTTTGAAAAAAGGTGATCGCCACGCCTTGGGTCACCGCCACGACGGCTGCGCTCAAGAGCTGCAGCGGATAGACGTGCCACGGGGCGCCGACCAGCGCGAGGCCCGCGTAGTACACCACGGCAATTCCGAAGGCGCCGCGGATCAGTCGCGCTTGATCCGCGCGTGTGGCGAGCCAACCCAAGTAAAACATGAGCGGCAGCTCGAACACCGGGGCAATACTGTACACGAGCCCCACCTCTGCCTGAGTGCCGTGCAGCGTGTTCAAGACGAGCAGCGGCAGGTTCATCATGGCCATCGTGGAGCAGCTGAAATACAGCGTGAACCCGACGAAGTGAGCGAGCAGTCCCGGTGAGCGCAGCGCTTGCCGGAGCGGCACCTGCAAGACGGACGTGTGCGTCAACGCGCTCGGGGGCAGGCGAGGCACGAAGGCCAAGACCACGACCAGAAACAGCGCGCACAGAAGCGCCGCGGCGAAGAACGTGCCGCGGTACGAGTGACCTTGCATCACCCACGCGGCCAGCGCCGGGCCGAACGTCCACGAAAGCGCGAACGCCGAGCGAATCACGTTCATGTAAAGCGGCGCCTCACTCGCAGGCACGTCGCTTCGCCCCAGCACGTCGCGACCGAGGGCGAAAACCTGAGAAAACATGATGGAGCTCACGCCGAGCACCAGCGAGCCGATGAGCGTGAGCAGCCACACTTCTCGCACCAGCGCGTAGCCGACGTACCCCAACGTTCCCGCCCCGGCTCCCACGAGCAAGAGCGCCTTGCGTGAGAAGCGCGTGTCCGACCAGCGCGCGAGCCAAGTGCTGAGCACGATGGACGCGAGCGACGTCACCGTCATGAAGGTGCCGAACGCGAGCGAAGACATGCCCACCTCGAGCGTTCCGAACATGCTCATGAACGGGATCACGAACGAGTACGCCAGCCCCAAGAGCATGCTGCACGCGACGAGCACCGTGAGGTCGCGGTGTCGCAAAATGGTTCGGAGCATCGGTAGGGCGCCGCGCATGAAGGCTGGGCTATCCCACATCCCGGGACCCTTTTCACGTGCGTGAACCGGCCGTGAGTAGGCGAGAGGTTCGGCATGGCGGAGGAGTCGGTCGAGTCTGCCATTCCCGCCCGGCTCGACCGCTTGCCTTGGTCGGGGTGGCACCGGAGGGTCATCGTCGCGCTCGGGGTGGCGTGGGCTTTGGATGGTCTGGAAGTCACCATCGTCGGCTCGGTCGCCAGTGTGCTCTCCGAGCCTTCCACGCTCGCTTTGCGCGAGAGCGAGATCGGGGCGGCGGCGAGCGCGTATCTCGCGGGGGCCATCTCCGGCGCGCTCGTGTTCGGGCGCCTTGCGGACGCGTGGGGACGAAAGCGCCTGTTCATGATCACGCTCAGCCTTTATTTGGCGGCGAGCTCGCTGACGGCGGCCTCCTTCGACTTCTGGTCGTTTGCCATTTGTCGTTTTTTTACCGGGGCGGGCATTGGCGGCGAGTACTCCGCCATCAACTCGGCCATCGACGAGCTCTTGCCCGCGCGGCTTCGTGGGCGTGTCGATCTGGGCATCAACGCGACGTACTGGTTGGGCGCGGCGCTCGGCGCGCTTTTGTCTTTGGTGCTTCTGAACCCACGCATCCTTCCCTACGCCTATGGTTGGCGCGTTTGCTTTGGTTTGGGCGCGCTCCTCGGCGTGGCCATCCTGCTCGTGCGCAGGCACGTCCCGGAGAGTCCGCGTTGGCTGCTTTTGCACGGCCGCTTCGAGGACGCGGAAAAAACGATGCGCGCCATCGAGCGGCAGGTGGAGGCCACCTCGGGGGAGCCGCTCTTGCCGCCGAGCTCGAGCGGCGTAAGGCGCCTTCAGGCGCGCGGCACCGCCACGTACTCGCGCGTGCTCGACGTGTTTCTTCGTTCGCACCTCCGCCGCACGTTCCTCGGGCTCACGCTGATGTCGACCCAAGCGTTCGCGTACAACGCGGTGTTTTTCACCTATGCGCTGGTGCTTGCTCGCTTCTACGGGGTCTTGCCGGAAAGCGTGGGATTCCACGTGCTCGTGCTTGCGTTCGGTAACTTGCTCGGTCCCTGGCTCCTGGGGGGTCTCTTCGACACGTGGGGCCGCCGCGTGATGATCACGGCGACGTACGGCGCTTCGGCGACGCTCATGGCGCTCACGGCGTACGCGTTCGCTCGGGGCTGGCTCACGGCGTGGGCGCAGACATTGTCGTGGGGCGCCGTATTCTTTTTTGCGTCGGCCGCGGCGAGCTCGGCGTACCTCACGGTGAGCGAGCTCTTTCCGGTGGAGCTGCGCGGGCTGGCGATCGCCGTGTTCTTTGCGCTGGGCACGGCCGTGGGAGGGCTATTTGCGCCGTGGTGGTTCGGCTCGCTCGTCGAGTCGGGGGAGCGCTTGAACGTGTGCAAGGGGTACCTCGGGGGAGCCGCGCTGATGGGAAGCGCCGCGCTCGTGGCGTTTCGCTTTGCCGTGGCGGCTGAGGGAAAGTCTCTCGAGGAGCTCTCCGAGCAGATGCGCTAACCTACGGGTCGGAGGAAGCGCGTGCCCACGAAGACGAGCTCCGGAATTTTGCTTTTCCGCAGGAGAGGTGCGCTCGAGGTTTTGCTCGCGCACCCGGGGGGCCCCTTTTGGGCGCGCAAAGACGAGGGTGCGTGGTTCATCGTGAAAGGCGAGGTGAACCCCGACGAAGATTTGCTGGCCGCAGCGCGCCGCGAGTTTCGCGAGGAGTTGGGCGTGGACGTTCCTCCAGGCGAGCTGGTCTCTCTGGGGACGGTCAAGAACAAGAGCGGCAAGGTGATCCACGCTTGGGCGCTGGAGGGAGACCTGGACGTTACCCGCATCGTGAGCAACACGTGTGAAATCGAGTGGCCACCACGCTCCGGCAAACGCGTGTCCATCCCGGAGATCGATCGCGCGGAGTACTTTTCCATCGAGGAAGCCACACGAAAAATGTCGGCGTCCGAGCGCGTGCTGCTCGAGCGGCTGGTTCAGCTCGTCGCGCCCACGCAGAAGAAGTGAACGCGGGAAGAACGTGTTTGCGGCGCGCTGACTTCTGAAGCGTGAAAAAATGAGAGTACGAAGCCTTTCTTCTATGGTGGGCACCACGAGCGGCCCACTCCGTGCCCCGCTCGAGCCGCCGAGTCGTCCGCCGCGTCTGCCCTTGGGCGCTGCGGCAGAGTGACATTTTCGTCGTCTTCGAAACGTTGGACGCGGAGCCGAGTTTTTTCGTCCGAACGAAGCGGCGCCTGCCGCCGGGAGCGGATGGAAGCGGACCGCATGAAGCAGTTTCGTGCCGCGGGAGCGGACGGACGGTGCCGCGCTTCGTCGAGCCCGAGTTTTCTTCGGAGCTTCAAAAAGACGTTCGAGCGGGGAGCGGAGCGGTCTTGTGTACCTTTCGTCGCCTCGGTATCTGCCTGAGGCCATGGCCGACCAACCCACGATCATTTACACCGAGACCGACGAAGCTCCTGCGCTGGCGACCTACTCGCTCTTGCCCATCATTCGGGCCTTCGTGAAGCCGGTGGGAGTGAACGTCGAGACGCGCGACATTTCTCTGGCGGGGCGCATTCTGGCGAACTTCGCGGACCTTTTGCCGCCGGTGCAAAGGACGAGTGACGCGCTCGCGGAGCTCGGTGCGCTCGCGACGCGCCCCGAGGCGAACATCATCAAGCTGCCCAACATCAGCGCGTCGATTCCGCAGCTGAAGGCGGCCATTCTGGAGCTGCAGAAGCAGGGTTACGCCCTGCCGGATTACCCGGAAGAGCCCAAGACCGACGCCGAGCGCGACGCCAAGGCGCGCTACGACCGCGTCAAAGGCAGCGCAGTGAACCCCGTCTTGCGCGAGGGTAACTCGGACCGTCGTGCGCCCAAGGCCGTCAAGGAGTACGCGCGCAAGAACCCGCACTCGATGGGCCCGTGGAGCGCGGAGTCCAAGTCGCACGTGTCGACCATGTCGAGCGGCGACTTCCGCTCGAACGAAAAGAGCGTCACCTTGTCCGCTCCCACGACGGCCCGCATCGAGCTGGTTTCGGCTGCCGGCACGAAGGTGCTGAAGGACGGCTTGAAGCTTCAGGCGGGCGAGGTGCTGGACGCCACCGTGATGAGCAATAAGGCGCTCGTCGCGTTTTTGGCGGAGCAAATCGAGGACGCCAAGCGGCGCGGCGTTCTCTTTTCTCTGCACATGAAGGCCACGATGATGAAGGTGAGCGACCCCATCATTTTCGGCCACGCCGTGCGGCTCTTTTTCGCGCCGGTGTTCGAAAAGCACCAAGCCACGTTGGACGCGCTGGGCGTCGACGTGAACAACGGTTTCGGAGACTTGGTCGCCAAAATCCAGAAGCTGCCGGAGGCCGAGCGCGCCGCCATCGAAGCGGACATTCTGGCGGCGTACGCGGCGCGCCCCTCGCTCGCCATGGTGGACTCGGACAAAGGCATCACCAACCTGCACGTGCCGAGTGACGTCATCATCGACGCGTCCATGCCCGCCATGATCCGCACGTCGGGTCGCATGTGGAACAAGGAGGGCAAAGCCGAGGACACCAAGGCCGTCATTCCGGACTCCAGCTACGCAGGCGTGTACGATGAGGTGTTTACGTTCTGCAAAGAGCACGGCGCCTTCGATCCGCGCACCATGGGCAGCGTGGCCAACGTGGGCCTCATGGCGCAAAAGGCCGAAGAGTACGGCTCGCACGACAAAACCTTCGAAATTCCGAGCGCGGGCACGGTGCGCGTGGTGGACGGCAGCGGCAACGTGCTCCTCGAGCACGCGGTGGAGGCCGGAGACATCTGGCGCGCCTGTCAGACGAAGGACGCGCCCATTCGTGACTGGGTGAAGCTCGCGGTGAACCGCGCGCGCGCGGCGGGCACGCCCGCGATCTTCTGGTTGGACGAGACGCGCGCTCACGACGCCGAGCTCATCCGCAAGGTCAAAGCGTACCTAGCCGAGCACGACACGACCGGGCTCGATCTACGGATCCTTTCGCCGGAGGCCGCCACGCGCCTGTCTTGCGAGACCATCAAGGCCGGCAAGGACATCATCAGCGTGACCGGCAACGTGTTGCGCGACTACCTGACGGACTTGTTCCCCATCCTCGAGGTGGGCACCAGCGCCAAGATGTTGTCCATCGTGCCGCTCATGAACGGCGGCGGTCTCTTCGAGACCGGCGCCGGTGGCTCCGCGCCCAAACACGTGCAGCAGTTCTTGCAGGAAAACTACCTGCGCTGGGACTCGCTGGGTGAGTTCCTGGCGCTCGTCGCCTCGCTCGAGCAGCTCGCGGAGTTCTACGAGCGGCCCGCCGTGGCGGTGCTCGCCACGGCGCTGGACGCGGCGAACGCCAAATTCTTGCTCGAGAACAAGTCGCCTGCGCGCAAGGTGGGCGAAATCGACAACCGCGGCAGCCACTTCTACCTGGCGCTCTACTGGGCGGAGGCGCTCGCCAAGCAAACGACGGACGCGGCGCTCGCGGCCCAGTTTGCGCCCGTGTACGCCGCCCTCAGCGAGCAGGAGCAGGCCATCAACGCCGAGCTCATTGGCGCGCAGGGCGTGCCCGTGGACCTTGGCGGCTACTATGCGCCGAACAAGGAGCTCGCGGCGAAGGCGCTTCGGCCGAGCAAAACGCTGAACGCCATCATCGACGGGATCTGACGCTTTCTCGTGAAGGCGCGCAAAAGG